>JASFUR010000044.1:0-13047 GCA_050050215.1 Gemmatimonadota bacterium | reverse complement strand
GCGACCCTGATGGTCGTGGTGGCGTCGCTCACCGCGACGGTGCCCGCCTTGAGGGCGGCCCGCACCGACCCCGTCGAGGCGATCCGGAGCGACTGAGGCCGGGCCTACCGCCCGTTCAGCGGATTCCCCACGTGGCACGCCAGGCACGTCCGTGGGCTGCGTGCCCACGCCCGCTCGGCGTCGAACGAGACGCCGTGGGGGCTGACCTTGAAGGCGCCGAGGACGCCGTGGCACTGCGTGCAGTCGATCTGTTGGTGGCAGCTGGCGCAGCTTTCCAGGTTCTGGCGCGCGGCCTGACCGTGTCGGATGAGCCAGACCGGTCCGTCATTGTGGTAGCCGGAGCCGAGCCGGCCCGAAGAGGCCAAGCCGACCTGCACGTGGCACTCCCGGCAGAAGACGGCCGTGTTGTGGCAGTTCGCGCACTCCGTATCCCGGCCGAAGGCCTCGGCCTGGTGGCGCGCGACGAAGTTCGACTCGTGGTAACCGCCACCCACGGGACCGTCGTGGCAGCTCACACAGAACTGCTCCTCGTGGCACGTGGAGCAATTGGACTCGTTCGCCGCCGCGAGCCCCGAGTGCGCGTCGAGGAAGAACACGCTCTCGTGGCTGTCGGGCGCATGCGCCTCCAGGCCGACCCCCGGTGCCGTGACCTGCTCTCGGCCCGGCATGGCCAGGATCGCATCCGGCAGCGGTCGCACGTGGCACACGGTGCAGTCGTTCGACGTGTGGCACGTCGCGCATTCCTGCCGGGACGCGTCCACGCCGTGCAGCGTCATCCACTTCTGCTCCAGGTGTGTCGCCGGCTCGTTGTAGTGCGCGACGGGCGGGGGCAGCTCCATGTCGGGCGGAGCGGCCGGGAACTGCGCGATGACGTCGGGCTCGGTGTCGACGTGACAGGAGACGCAGCGCTGCTGCGTGTGGCACGTCGCGCAGCGGGTCGCGTCCTCCTGCACCAGGCGTCCGTGCTCGCTGGCCAGGAAGGCCCCCGAATCGTGATCCTCCGGAACCGGCAGCGACTCGATGCGCGTCAAATCGAACGCGGTGCGCGCCAGCGGTATGTGACACGACTCACAGCTCGCGTCGACCTGGTGGTCCGTGGCCTCGTGCGCGTGGCACCCCCAGCAGGTGTCGAGCTGGATGTCGTCCGACACCGCCATGCGCTCCCCACCCTGCTGGATGTGACAGGACGCGCACTGCTGCTCGGGGTCGCCTGCTTCCGCCAGCTCCTCCGCGTGCTCACTGTGCGAGAAGGTGACGTTGTCCACACGTTCGGTCGGACCGTTCCACGTCACCGTGACCTCGCGGACACCGTCGTGGCAGCCGTCACATGAGGCCGGATCCGGGTAGAAGTCCGACTCGTCGCCGGTCGGCACGCCCTCGTGGCAGCCCGTGCAGAGCGGGAACAGGCCCTGGTGGGCCTCGTGAGGGAACGGAGCTTCCTGGAACGCGCGCACCGAAACGCCGACGGTGCCGAGCACCAGAAGGACTCCGACGCCGAGCAGAACCTCACCGAGCTTCGGCAGGCGGATCATCGCGCGCCTCCCCGGTTCGCGAGCCCCGGGTCGCCGCCGAGTTCGAAGCGCAGCGACGTCCAGGCGCGCGCCTGGTTCCACGGGCTCGTGAAGACGTTGCCGCCGTCGCGGTGCTTGATCATGGAGAAGCCGGCCATGGCGGTGATCCGGTCGTTCCAGTCGTAGTCCACCGAAGCACCGCCGCCGAACGCCCGTCCCTCACCGAGTCGATACTCCTCGATCTGCTGGAAGGTGAGCGCGGAGACCGAGGCACCGAGCCTGTCGTTGACCTGGTAGCGGGCCGTGGCGTCGCCGCTGTTGAGGAATCCGCCCGGCCCCCATTCGAGCTCGTACCTGCCGTTGATCGACCAGCGCTCCGTGGGCTGCCAGCGGGCGCCTGCGTCGGCCCTCCACCCGTTGTCCCTCATCGGCTCGAGGATCACGGTCGTCTCCGTGTTCCCGTACGACCGGGCCCCGCCCGAGACCGAGACGCCGAGCGAGCTAGTCGCCGACCAGGAGACCCGACCGATCAGCTCGGAGTACGAGACCGGCTCGAAGAAACCCCAGATGGTCGAGAGGTCGAAGTAGGGCACGTACCGACGCCCACTCAACTCGACCAGCCACCGGCCGTCGGCCAACGGCGCGGAGGCGGTGAGCTCGGCTTTGCCGACCTGCTGGAACGAGAAATCGTAGTCGACGGAGCCTCGGATCCGCACCCGCGTGAGCACCGTCGAGAAGTCGAACGCCGCCCGCTCGCTCACCAGGCTGGACCGGTCCCAGAGGATCTCCCGGTGATAGCGCGCGGTGGCGACGATCCCGAAGCTGCGCACGCTCGCGCTCGCACCGAGGAGCAGGACGCTGTGGTCGAGAAAGAAGTCGTCGAGCCCCTGGAGCGCCTCGTTGGCCGGCTCGCGGAGACCACGGGCCAGGCTGCGCCCGCCGTATACCTCACCGCGCGCCGAGCCGAAGGAGTACGATGCGCTCAACCCGTCGAACGCCGACAGGCCGAGTCCCGAGCGGACGTCCTGACGGCCCGCACGCACGCGGACCGCTCCCCGGTTCAGCTGGGCGTAGGCGAGGATCGCGTCGAACTCGTCGTCCGAGCGAGGCCAGACGATGTCGCTCCCGACGTGAAGGCGAACGCGTCCGAGCGCGGTCACGCTCAAGCCCTCCACACCCAAACCCCAATACGTCAATCCGACGTCCTGCGTGGCCGCCACCGTCCGGTCGACGTCGAGCGGGAGGTAGCCCGTGCAGGTGCCTCCCGGCGCGCACGTGACCTCGAGTCCGTCGTACAGGAAGCGGCCGTCCGAAGTAGCCTCGACGTCGGCGCTCGACACGGTGTCGAGCCCGAGGGGACGCAGCTCGACCATCTGCACGGAGCTCGTCGTCCACCCGCGGTAGTCCTGGGCCTGGACGCGGTCCACGCTCGCCGAGAGCGCGACAGCCCACACCGCAGCCGTGAGCACGCCCTTCAGGACCATGCGCATGGGCCAAGACGTCATTGTCCACCCCCGGCCTGAGGGAGCGGCGCGGGAAGCGCATGGCACTCCGAGCAGGTTCCGCCCGGCTCGTGGTCGACTTGATCCTGGTGACAACCCAGACAGAAGGCCCGCGTGCGCGGGATCGTCGCGAACGGCACGTCGGTGTGGCACCCCGACCCGGTGCAGGTGACGTGGGCCTGCGCCGTCGGGTGGGCCGAGACGGGCGGCTGTCGGTGGCACGCGGCACAGTTCGCCTGCGCCGTGTGATGCTCCTCGTGGCAGCTCGTGCAGTCGAGGTCCGGCGGCGGAGCCAGCGTGAGCCCCTGCGTATGGCAGGTGGCGCAGTCGAGATCGTCGTGTCGGTCGTGCGGGAAGCTCATGACCCGGCTGGGGTCGCTGGTCCCCACGGAGAACGCGACCGCTCGGGTCTCACGGAACGTCTCGTCCGGAGCGTCGGCGCCCGTGTGGCAGGTGGCACACGACGCGGACACCGGTGCAGTGTGATGACAGCTCCTGCAGTCGGTGATGGTCGTCACCGAGAGCTCGCCGTGGGTGTCCAGGCTCGTGTGACAGCTCTGGCACTCGACCGACTCGTGATCCGAGTGGGTGAAGTCCGGGATCTCCTGGGGCACGGCGGCGCGCGACGCCTCGCCCTCCCCGGGCGCGGTCGGCCCCACGAGCTCCGTGGGGCCGTGGAATCCACCGAGCGACGGTCCCGTCACCAGCGCATCCGTCCTGCTTCCCCCGGCCCCCGTGACGATCACGAGACCGAGCGCCGCCAGAATCGCCGGCGCGAGCCGGCCGAGCACGCCTGCCGCGCGCTGGAAGCGGGAGCGCCTCTGGTCGGTCATGGGAGTGGGTCGCTGGGTCTGTGGTTGCTTGAATCTAGGGTCTCAGACGAACAGCGGCCGCCCCGGTCACCGGGACGGCCGCCGAACCTGCGTGTCACGCGACCTCCTCAGCGCCAGTCCGGAATGACGGTCCGTGCGCGCTGCTTGAGCTCCGCCGACATGGCGATTCCATACTCGTCCTGGAGGGCTTCGACGCTCGCGACGAGGAGCTGCTCCGTCAGGAACGGGTTGTGCACCGCGGCACTGGCGTAGGCCAACGCGGCCGACGGCCTGCCCGTTCCGCCGAACTCGGCGAGGTGCATGTTGAAGAACGCACCCTCCGCGACGGTGAAAATCCCGTCGTCTGCGTCGATCTCACCACCGGCTCCGTCGAGATTCGGGTCCACCGTCTCGAGCCGCGTCCTGACCTCGTCCACCCAGAACGCGAGGGAGCTCGTCTTGCTGCTGAGCGCGGAGAACGCCACCGTCTCGCTGGCGTGGCACCCCGAGGCGACGCAGCCCACGAACGAGCGGGCATCCGTCGTCATCTCGCAGTCCTCGTTGTTCGGAACGCCCGAAGCGTCCGTGCACGGGATCGCGTTGAAGCCGTGCCCGACCGCAGTGAGGACGAACTCGCCCGTCTCCTCGTCGGTCACGTCGAACCGCGCGACGTGGCACGTGGCGCAGAGATTCTCGTTCCCCTCCGAGCCGTGCGAGGCGATGATCTCACCCCGGTCGATCTCCAGTCCCGGAGGGAACCAGCCCACGTCGCCTTCGAGCAGCCCGGTCTCCGGCGAGTGTGGCTCGAGGCCGTGCGACGAAGTCGCATCCGGCTCGGTGCGCCGGTTGTGGCATTGCGAGCAGATGTTGTCCTCAATCGGCACCCCACCGACGGGGAAGCGAAGCTGAGCGTCGTTGTCGTTCGCATGCGGGTCGTGGCAGACCGCGCAGGTGATGTCGAAGGTCTCCCCCTCTTCCTGGTAGACCGTGTTGACGCCCCATCCGGCCAGCGCGCCGTTCCCCGTGTGGCACCCCTCGCAAGAGGCCGCGTGCGAGTCCCCGCTGGAAACCGCATGCGCGGAAGTCTCCCACTGCTCCACGAAAGGATGGTGGTCACCCTGGTGGCATTCGCCACAGCCCTGGGTGTTGTCCACCCCGACCGTCATCGGGGCCAGTGGCACGGTCGCGTCGCTCGGGTCGAGCACGTGCTCGAGGCCCGGGCCGTGGCACGATTCGCACTGGACGTCGTGATACCGCTCCTCGCCGGTGACGTTGTAGCCGGCCATCTCGGTCACGGCATTGCCCAGCTCGTTGACCGTGTGGCAGCCCTCGCAGTAGGCGGCCGCATGGCCCGACTCCTGGAGCGTCTCCCACGCGCCCGCATGGGCGGTGCCTTCCCACTGGGCCTGCGGACCGACATGACAGTTGCCGCAGACCGTGAGTTGGTCGACGGCATCCGTATAGCCGATGAAGTCACCGGCCTCCGCCAAGGGCTCTTCGAACAGATCACGGTCGCGATAGACGATCTTTTCGTCCACGCAACCCGAGAGGGCGGACAGGGCGAGAATCGCCAAGGACAGGAGCGTGATCGATCTGAATGACCTACCCATCTATCCACCTCTCTTCCCGGTCTGTTGTCTCATTATTCCCCCCCTCGCCGCACTGATTCATCGCGTGAAGTATCGCGCTCGCGAGGCCCCTCCCGGTGTCGGGAAAAACCCCCTGGGGAGCGAAGGGGATACGTACATTTACCCACACCCGAGATCCAAGGCAAGACCGTGTTTCCTTTAAACTTACGCGATCACCGGTGTTACCCGCTCGACGTTACGAGGCGCTTACCGAGTCGGTACAATTGCCGAGGGCGACGCGGGGGATGCCCGCGCCGGCCCGGGCGAGCGACCTTCTCGGACACGGTCGGGTTCGCGCCTCAACTCGACGCGTCGAACGTATAGCCCAGATAGGTGAAGAGCAGGATATACGCTAGTGCGGCATATGCCAGGAAGCTCCAAAGCTTCCCGGGCTTGGCGTCGGGTGCCCGCGGTCGATCCAGGAAGGGTACGAAGATCAGGACGACGGCTACCGCCCCGAACGAGAGAATGCCCACGAGCTCACCCTCGATGCCCAAGATCTCGGCAGGCAGGTATCGAAGCGTCTGGAACATGAACATGAAGTACCACTCCGGTCGGATTCCGGCCGGCGCGGGCGCGAACGGATCGGCCTTCTCGCCCAGATGGGCGGGGAAGAACGCCGCGGCCGCGGCGAGGATAACGAGCGCTGCGAGCCAGCCGACGAGGTCACGCAGCAAGAACTGCGGGAAGAACTTGATGGAGCGCTTGGCGCCGCCCTCAGCCTCGACCCCGGGCGGCAAGCTCATGCCGTGTCGCTGCACGAGCAGCACGTGCAGCGCGACCAGCATGAAGGCGACCGCCGGCAGAACGGACACGTGCAGGGCGTAGAAGCGAGTCAGTGTCGCTCCCGAGATCTCATCCCCTCCCCGGAGCAACCCACGGATGAAGGGCCCGACCACCGGGATGACACCCGGGATCTCCGTCCCCACGCGTGTCGCGAAGAACGCCAGCTCGTTCCAGGGAAGCAGGTAGCCCGTGAAGCCCATTCCCAGTGAAACGAAGAGCAGCCCGACGCCCGTCATCCAGGTGACCTCTCGAGGGGCCCGGTACGCCTTGAGCAGCATCACGCTGAACATGTGGACGAACGCCATGAAGATCATGAGGTTGGCGCCCCACGAGTGGATCGAGCGGATGAGCCAGCCGAAGTCCACCTCGGCCATGAGGAATTGAACGGACTCGTATGCGCCCTCCGAGCTCGGCCGATAGTAGAAGAGGAGCAGGATTCCGGTCGCCACCTGGAGCATGAACAGGAAAAGCGCCATTCCCCCGATGTAGTACCAGAAGGAGTGGCGGTGGATCGGCACTTCCTTCTTGCGTAGAAAAGGCAACACGGCGGTGAAGCCGATCCGGTCGTTCAGCCAGGACAGGGCCCGCCGCGGGATGCCAATAAGACGGGAGTCGGTGGGAGCTTCGTCGGCCATCAGGTCCTCACGCTCACCACGATGTCGCTTCCACGCACGTTGACGTCGTACCGGTCGAGAGGCCGTGGTGGCGGACCCGCCACATTGACGCCATTCAGGTCGTAGTGACCGTTGTGGCACGCGCACCAGATCTGCTCCAGGTCGTCCCGGTACTGCACGGTGCAATCGAGGTGCGTGCAGACGGCCGAGAACGCCCTCAGTTCTCCGCTCGGCGTCCTTATCAGGAGGCCCGGACGATTCCCGAACTTGAAGATGAGCCCCGAGTTCGCGGACATGTCGTCGGCCGTGACATTCAAAGTCACGCTGTTCACCGATGACTCCGGCACGACCGGGGGGACGATGTAGCGGACCACTGGATAGAGGACTCCAGCCAGAAAGCCACCCATGCTGGTCCCCAACAGCCAGTCGACGAACCGCTTACGACTCAGCGAACGCCGGAGTCCCCGGTCCTCATCGGTCATCTCGTCTCCTCGCGATCTCGATCATTGAGCCATCCGGTCTTCGTACTCACGAATCTTGAGCGTCAATCCGACGATCAAGCCGAGGACGACGACCGCGAACAAGCCGAGCCCCACACGCCTGAACCTGTGCTCCTCGAGCGCGTCCCGTCCCCGAGCCGCGGCTTGCGCCGTGATCTCCAACCCGGACGAGACCTCCTCCCTGACCGCGGAGGCCCGGAAGCTGTGGATCGCGTTCCGCGCACGGGTGCCGACGTTGCTGACGTCCTGGAGATCGAAGAGCGCCTGACTCACCTCCATGCCGGCATTCTCGGCCTCCTCCAAGACGGCCCGACTCCGCTGCACCGCCGTGTCCAGCGAATCCAGCGCCGAGGCCATCTCCTCGAACTGCAGACCGAGCGTGTCCGGTAGCGCGTGACACGTGAAGCACACGTCCTGGGACCGATCCACGAGGTCTTCGTCCTCGACCGGCTGCACCGCGTGATTCCCATGGCACGTCGAGCACCCCGGCAGATCCGCCTCCTGGAAGGCCTCCGCGTGACCGTTCTGGTCGAAGTAGTCCCCCATCACGGAATGGCATTGGCCGCACACGTTTCGTACGGAGGCGATCCCAGGCGGAGCCGCTCCATGATTGCCGTGGCAGTCGTTGCAGACCGGAGCCGACAAGTCCCCCTCGTCCAGAAGCAGGTGTCCATGCACGCTGGATCGGTAGTCGGCCACCTGGTTCGTCGGCACGCCACGTGGACCCATCACTTCGGGATCCGCGTGACAGCCGCCGCACAGCGTCACCACGTTTGTCGGATAGACGCTGGACGCCGGATCGTCCGGGGGGCGGATCTGGTGAGCCGGATGGCAGTCGATGCACGTCGCCACCTGGGAATCATTCGTCTCTCGAAGAAGCTGGCCGTGGCGGCTTGTCCAGTACTCCGCGACCTGATCGACCCGGAGCCCTGGGTCGAACTGCCGCATGTAAGACGCGTCCGAGTGACAGCGGCCGCAAAGCTCCGGAATGTCGCGACGGATCGGCGCGCTGAGAAAGCCGGCCGCAGGGTCGAGCGCGTCGCTTCCTCCGCTGCCGTGGCAGGCGAGACACCCGAAGCCGGTCTCCGCATGGATGTCCGTCTCGTAGAGCTGGGCGGGCGTCGAGAGGCGTTCGTCCTGGAGGGACGAGTGGCAGTCCTGGCACTCTTGCGACGTGGGAAGGGTCTGAGCCTCCGCTGGCGCGTCGTGCCCAGCAAAAAGGAGGAGCAAGAGGCCGAGGCCCCCGGCCCGGAGAAGCGAGCCCACACGACGACATGACCCGGCGCTCACCGATCCCTCCGTGCGGCCACATGGGCGCGACCAGGGATGTCCGTGAAGTGCGCCCGAGTGACCGCGTCGCGTCGCACCTGGTGGCAGTCGACACATTCGCCGCCCGGCTCGTGATTCTCCTGCTCCCGGTGACAAGCGAGGCAGACGTTCCTGGACTCCGCCATCGCCTCCACCAGGGGGGCGCGATGACAAGCGGCTCCACTGCAGGTCAGGTGCACCTGTACGTCGTGGGCGCCCGGGGGCGGCGTTTCGTGGCAGGACGCACAATGTGCGCTGGGGGTGTGATGCTCGGCATGACACGACGCGCACGGCGCTGCCGGCAGAAGCGTCGGTCGGCTCTGATGGCAACGCTCACAGGACAGGTCGGCGTGCCGTGCGTGGTCGAAAGCCAGCGTACGGCGGAACGGAGCCGACCCGACCACCAGGTTCATCCGCTGGACGCTCGTGACCGCAGGACGACCTTCGTGGCAGGTCTCGCAAGCCAGCGGCTGATCGGCTCCGTGGTGGCACGATTGACAGTCCGCGGGCTGAAGCGCCATCACCTCCACGTCCGAGCTCGCCTCGTGGCAGGCGCTGCAGGGCACGTCCTGGTGCGTCGTATGTCCTCGCGGCTGGTCGTGACAGACGGTGCAGTCGATCGGTCCGTGCGCCTCGTGGGGGAACGACTCGGCACGTGTGGACCGCTGCATCTCGTCGGGGAGGAACGGCTGACGCGAGGTCTCCGAGGATGGTGGGTTCTGCTGAGCCGGCTGCGCGGTCGTGTCGGCAGACTCGACCGCACGATCGGAAGCCGCTGGCCCACTGCAGGCGGAGGCGACCACGGACAGCAGGATGGCGATGTGCGCGCAGGAAATCGCTGTGCCGGCTCGGAGCGAATGCCTGTTCACACCCTGGCCCTCCCGAGAGACACGGCCGCCCAGCGAGACGCCGGGCGGCCGTAGTGGATCATGCGCGACGCTCCCGCGCGACTAGTCGGTTCCGGGCACGAGTTGCGGCCATATGGTGCCGCGCGGGACGTTGGTCTGTTGCGGCAACCCGTACTCGTCCATCACCGCGGTGATGCTGGCATCCAGGAGCGCCTCGGTGAGGAACGGGTTGTGCACCGCAGAGCTCGTGATCTCGCCCAACTGCTGGTTGAACTTGGCACCCTCGGCGACGGTGAACACCGTGTCCGTGCTGCTGAACTCGTTCGGATCCACCATCTGGAGGAGCGCATCGAGCTCCGTGACCAGATTCTGGATCCGTGTCTCGGCCTGGTTGTATGCGGACACCGCCGCGGTGGCGTCCCCGTGGCACCCGCTCGCCGTGCACGATGCCCAGCTTCTGTCCGCCTCGGTCTTGGGGCACGAGTCGTCAGCGGTCGGGGCACCCTGCGCGTCCAGGCAGGGGATGGGCTTGAAGAGGTGACCGGTCGCCGCGACCACGAAATCCCCGGTCTCCGCATCCGTGACCTGGTACGAGTTCACGTGACAGGTGGCACAGAGGCGGGTGTTGGCTTCGCTACCGTGCGTGCCCCGGATCCGGGTCGCGTCGTACGCGAAGTTCGGGGGCGTCCAACCAACCGTGCCGACCTCTCCGAGGAGGAGGGGACCCTGAGGTGAATGCGGGCCACGTGATGACGTTCCCTCGTCGGGAATCGCCCGCTTGTGGTGGCACTTCATGCACAGGTTCGTCTCGACATTCGGGGTCGTGATCGGATAGCGAAGCTGGCCTTCGTTCGTCGCGTCGTGCGGGTCGTGGCAGATGGCGCAAGTGACGCCGATCTCCTCCCCCTGTCCTTTCTCCACGAACTCCGTTCTGATGCCCCACGCCGCGAGCGCGCCTTCGCCGCCATGGCACCCGACACAGCTACCACCGTGTCCGTCGTCCAGGGCGTTGCGGAGGTCGGTGTGGGTGGTCCCGAAGCCGTGGCGGGACTGCGACCACTCTTCCACGAAGGGGGTGTGCGGTCCCGAATGGCACTCGCCGCATCCCTCGGTCAGGTCGACGCCTACGTTGAGCGGAGGCAGCGGAATATTGGACTGGGTCGGACTGGTCACGTGCGTGAGTCCGGGTCCATGGCAGGACTCGCACTGCACGTCGTGATACCGCTCTTCCCCGGTGGCATTGAAGCCTGCCGTGTCGGCAACCGTGTTGCCGTACTCGTTTACCGTATGGCAGCCCTCACACGAGGCGTTGGCGTGGCCCGAGGCCTGGAGGGTCTCCCAAGCCTCCGCGTGACCCGTGCCTTCCCACTCGGCCTGCTTCTCCACGTGGCAGTTGCCGCACACGGTGAGCTGCGCAGCCTGATCCGAGTACCCCAGGAACGCACCTGCTTGTGCGAGCGGCTCTTCGAAGAGATCACGGTCGCGGTAGACGATCTTCTCGTCCACGCAACCCGAGAGCGCAAAGAGGGCAAGAACCGTCAACGGAACGAACGTGATCGGTCTACAGGAACTAGCCATTGTCCACCTCTCTTCCCAGGCTCGCGGCTCCTATCTACTCACGGAACTGACTCGTTTTAGGAAACCTCGCGATTCGGCGATCGTCCCCGGTGTCGGGAAAATCCCTCTCGGTGCGAAGGGATGGGTACATGTACGGGTGAGGGAGCCCCCACACAAGTACAGTGCTGCTCTGAGCTTACAGGGCCCGCCCACCAGAGAATCTTCACGAACCGGATCGATCGTGTAGGTGTGAATACGGACTACCGACTCTTTCGATGCCTCCGCTTGAGGAAGTGTCGGAGACGCATGTGCTCTTCCCGCTCCCGCTCGTCCAGCAGGTTGGTCATGGTCGACACCGCCGAGGTGAGGTCCGGCTCGACGCGCCGCTCCAGGGCCCGCACCTGACGAGAGGTCTGTGCAACGGCCTGTCCGAGCCTTCGAAGGAGCATCTCGCGGGGGGCCGCCTCGAGCAGAAGCTGTGTCAGCGTCTCGAAGGCCTGTGCGGCCTCGATGGCCGTCGGCCCCGTCGGCCCCGGTGCGGTCCCCCGGGCCTCGAGGGTTCGTTCGATGGTCGGCGCTTCCGTGACGGATCCCACGGCAAGCCCCCAGACCCGTGTCGAGCGCATCGTGATCGAGACGTCCCGGACGGGCTCCGCCGTCGCCAGGACGTCGCCGCTGCCCCGCTGGCCCAGCGCGTCGACAAGCGCCGGGTACGCCGCCGCCGCGGCGTGT
Organism: Gemmatimonadota bacterium; assembly: GCA_050050215.1. Lineage (GTDB taxonomy): Bacteria > Gemmatimonadota > Gemmatimonadetes > Longimicrobiales > Gaopeijiaceae > UBA2982. The sequence goes on along the minus strand of JASFUR010000044.1, from coordinate 1,249 downwards.
CCGATCCGCTCCCGCTCGTCGACCGCGGGTCGAGCATGACCGAGCAGCTCGCGCACGAGCGCCTCGCGCTTCCGGCGCAACAGATCCGCCCCCTCCCGGACGCGCTCCAGGCGGCGGCGCGAGCGAAGCAGGTTGAGGCGGGTCGGCCGCGAATCCAGCGTGTGCCTCATGTCGGCTCGCCGTCGTTGTGCGGCTCTTCGCGGGCGGGCGCGTCCGCCCCACCCGAGCGCTCTGGTTCCTCGCGGTCGGCCCAGGTCGCCTCCGAGATCCGCGTCAGCTCCTCCCTGGGGAAGGACTCCATGAGCGACCAGCCGACCTCGATCGTTTGTCCGATGGTCCTGCGCTCGTCGCCCTGGCCCACGAACTCGAGCTCGAAGCGGTCGGCGAACTCGATGGCCTGCCGGTCGCCGGACGACAGGCTCCCCTCTCCGACGATGGCGGCGGTCAGTCGGGCCTCGCGCCCACGAGCATAGAGGGCGTAGAGCTGGTTCGCCCACTCCCGGTGCTCCGGAACCGTTCGTCCCGGCCCGATCCCAGCGTTCATGAGGCGCGAGAGGGACGGTAGGACGTCGACCGGCGGCCACACGCCGCGGCGGTGGAGGTCGCGCCCGAGCACGATCTGTCCCTCGGTGATGTAGCCGGTGAGATCCGGAATGGGGTGCGTGATGTCGTCGTCGGGCATCGTCAGGATCGGGATCTGCGTCACCGATCCGTCCCGACCCTCCGCGATGCCGGCGCGCTCGAAGAGCGACGCCAGGTCGGTGTACATGTAGCCCGGGTATCCCCGGCGCCCGGGGATCTCCTCGCGGGCCGCGGAGACCTCGCGGAGGGCGTCGCAGTAATGGAGAATGTCGGCGATGACGACGAGCACGTGCAGCCCGTGGTCGAACGCGAGGTGCTCGGCCTGAGTCAGCGCGATGCGCGGGGCCAGCAGGCGCTCGATGGTCGGATCGCTCGTCCGGTTGAGATAGACCGTGCTCTGGTCGGCCGCACCCGCGTCTTCCATGGCGGCGAGGAAGCGACGCGCCTCGCGATCCGTGACGCCGAGCCCGACGAAGACGACGGCGAACGGCTCGCCGCGTGGCGCCCGCGCCCAGGTGGCGATGCGCGCAGCCAGGTCCATGCCAGGCAGGCCGGGGCCCGAGAAGACGGGCAGCTTCTGCCCCCGGACGAGCGTGTTCAGGCCGTCCACGGCGGAGATGCCGGTCTCGATGAAGTCGGATGGCGGGAGGCGTCGCACCGGGTTGAG
>JASFUR010000043.1:0-13111 GCA_050050215.1 Gemmatimonadota bacterium | reverse complement strand
GCGGCCATCTTCGGCACCACGTCGCCCCGGAAGGTGAGGCGCGCGGACCCCGCACGGACGAGGATGCGCTCCACGCCGACCTCGCGGCCGAGCACCCGCAGAATCGTGGCGTCCATGAGTCGCTCCACCTCCACCGGAAGCGGGCCGAAGCGGTCGATCATCTCCGCCTTCAGCGAATCGATCTCGGCCAGCCCTCCGATCTTCGAGAGACGCCGGTAAAGATGCAGCTTCTGGCTCGAATCTGAAACGTAGTCGTCGGGGAGGAAGGCGGCCCCGCTGAGCGCGACCTCGGGGTCCGGCCTGTCCACCGCCTCCTCGCCCTTCTCGATGCGCGCGATCGTCTTTCGGAGGAGTCTCATGTACGCGTCGAGCCCCACCTGTTGTGCGAAGCCCGACTGGTCCGCCCCCAGCAGGTTGCCAGCGCCCCGCAGCTCGAGGTCGCGCAGAGCCACCGAATAGCCGGAGCCGAGCTCCGTGTAGTGCTCCAGCACCTTGAGTCGGCGCTCGGCGTCCTCGCTCACGTCGGAGGGCACGAGCAGGTAGCAATACGCGCGACGGTCGGACCGTCCCACGCGACCTCGGATCTGATACAGCTGCGCGAGGCCGAAGCGGTCGGCGCGGTCGACGATCAGCGTGTTGGCGTTGGGCACGTCGAGGCCGTTCTCGATGATCGAGGAGCAGACGAGGACGTCGACCTCGCCGTCGACGAACGCGCGCATGACTTCGTCCAGCTCACCCGGGTTCATCTGTCCGTGTGCGACTTCGATGCGGGCGTCGGGCACGAGTGCTCGTAGCTCCTCTGCCACCGTGTAGATGGTGTCCAATCGGTTGTGCAGGAAGAATGACTGCCCGCCCCGATCGAGCTCCCGATGCAGCGCGTCGGCGATCATCGTGTCGGACCAGGGAAGCACGTTGGTGAAGATCGGCATCCGGTCTCGCGGGGGCGTGCGGATCAGCGACAGGTCGCGGATCCCCGAGAGCGAGAGGTAGAGCGTGCGTGGGATCGGCGTGGCCGTCAGGGACAGCACGTCGATCGTGGCCCGGAGCCGCTTCAGCCGCTCCTTGTGCCTCACCCCGAAACGCTGCTCCTCGTCCACGATGAGGAGCCCGATGTCCTTGAACAACACGTCCTTCGACAGGAGTCGGTGCGTTCCGATGACGATGTCGACCGCACCGTCGGCGAGCTCGGCGATGAGGTCCTTCTGCTGTTTCGGCGTCCGGAAGCGGCTCAGCGCACCGATCTTCACGGGGTAGTCGGCCAGACGCTCGGCGAACGTGTGGCGATGCTGCTCGACGAGGATCGTCGTGGGGGCCAGGACGGCGACCTGCTTTCCGTCCTGCACCGCCTTGAAGGCGGCCCGGATCGCCACCTCGGTCTTTCCGTATCCCACGTCTCCGCAGAGGAGGCGGTCCATGGGGCGCTTCGACTCCATGTCGCGCTTCACGTCCTCCGCGGCTTTCCGCTGGTCGGGCGTATCGTCGTACAGGAAGGACGACTCCATCTCCATCTGCCAGCGCGAGTCGGGCGAGAACGCGAAGCCTTCGGCGGCCTGGCGGCGGGCGTACAGCTCGAGGAGCTCGACCGTCATCGCCTCGATGGAGGCTTCGGCCTTCTTGCGTTGGTTCTTCCAGCGCTTGCCGCCGATGCGGTGCAGGCGTGGCGGCTCGGACTCATCGGTCTCGCCGACCCAGCGCTCGACGAGGTCGAGTCGGTAGACCGGAACCCGCAGGATCTCGCCGCCGGCGTATTCGACGGCGAGCGCTTCCATCTCTTCGCCGGCGACCTGGATGTGCTCGAGCCCGTTGAAGCGACCGACGCCGTGGTCCATGTGCACCACGTAGTCGCCCGGCGTGAGCTGGGCGAGGCTTTCGATCGCCACCGCTCCCCGGAAGCGCCGACTCCGGCGGACGCGGCGGGCGCGGCGGAAGATCTCGTGGTCGTTCAGGACCCGGAGTGGCGTCTCGGAGCACGAGAGCTCGAATCCGGCTGAAAGCGCACCTAGGCCGAGCCTCGTTCCGCTGGGGATCCGCCCCGGGCCTCCCAGGATCTCCTCGAGTCGCTGGAGCTGCCCGTCGTTGTCGCACAGGAGAAGCGTCTCCTGCCCGGTGGCGGCTCCCGCTCGCAGGTAGGCGTCGAGCTTGGCCATGTCCCGGTCGACCGATGGTGGCCTCTTCGCCTGGAGCGCCGGCGTGACGCTCTCGTCCTCCAGCAGCTCGAGGCGCGGACGGGCATCGAGGAGCTCGACGAGCTCGGCCGGCGGCACGAAGAGGCTGGCAGGCTCCGCGGGACGGGCGCCGGAATCGACGAGGCTGTCGTAGAGCGACTCGACGCGGCCCCATGTGCGCTCGGCATCCTGACGGAGGTCGAACCCTCCCAGAGTCGCGATCACCGCGTCCGTCGGGAGGAGCTCGGCGAGCGAGTGCGACACCGTGTCCTCGTCGTGCATGGCCTCGCGCCGAAAGTCCGTCGGCAGCACGTGGGTCTCGGAGATCTCTCCGGTGGAGCGTTGGTCGAGTACCTCGAAGTGGCGGATGGACACGATCTCGTCGCCCCAGAACTCGATCCTGACGGGGTCTCCGGACGCGACCGAGAAGAGGTCCAGGATGCCGCCCCTGACGGCGAACTGGCCGACCTCCTCGACGAGCGGCACCCGCTCGAAGCCACGCTCCTCCAGGAGGTGGGGCAGGTCGGAGAACGGCACCTCGTCGCCCACGCTGAGGGTCTGGCGCAGGTCGGCCAGACGGGTCGGGATCGGCACGCGCTCCTGGAGGGCCCTGGGCGTGGTGACGATCACCTGGACGCGCCCCGAGAAGAGCGCCTCTACGGCCTCGACCCGCAGCCCGCCGATCTCGAGGTGGGGCTCCGACTCCTCGTAGGGCAGGGCCTCCTTCTGGGGATAGAGGTAGGACTCGCCCTCGTGGTCGAGCACGGCCTCGATGTCGGCCTGCGCGGCGATGGCACCCTGGGGTGTTTCGGCGACGGCTACGAAGACCCTGTCGGGTCGGGCCCGGTGAAGCGCGGCCAGGACCACGGGCGCCAGCGACCCGATGGCACCGCCGACCCGGGCGCGGCTTCCGGGTCTCGGCAGGGACTCGACGGCGGCCGCGACGGCCGGGCACGACGCAACGGCGTCGAGGATCACGTTCGACATGGACGGCTACGCTTCCGCGGCGGGCGTCGTCCGGCGCCGCGGTGTGTTGCCGCTGTCGCGTCCCGACGCGGCGAGGGCCGACTCGGCAAGCAGGAGCAGGAGCGCGACCAGGACGAGGGGCCACCAGAGCTCGGGCCCGCGACGACTCCGGTACGTCTCCCGTCCCCAGTCTTCCGGGTCGGATACGAGGGTCACTTCCGATCCGATGGCGCTCTCGATCTCGTTCTCGTCGAGCCGCGCCAGCCGGGACTCGGACGGGGGAGGGTTGACGGCCATGACGGAGACGACCGTGTCCGCCTCGAGGAACGTGTACGCGCCCGCCTCACCGGTCCCCCGGACGACGCGCGTGCCATCGATCTCGACCTCGCGGCCCGACGGGAATCGCACGTGTGTCGCCGCCGCCGGCGCCGGCAGGTGGTCGCCCACCGTGTACTCCGTAGCACCTGCGGCGCCGACCCATTCCGTGGCTACCCAGTCGATGAAGCGAACCATCCCGGTCGAGACGGGCAGGGTGGTCGCACCGGCCGACAGCGGAGAAGCCAACAGGAGATAGCGTCGTCCAGACACGTCCTCTCCCTCGAGGGCCCAGGGGCTTCCCGCGATCTCGGCGATGGGCCTCGCGGCTCCTGCTTCGCCTGTGGGCTCGATCTCGTACCAGCGGGTGACGCGGGTGCCGAGCAGGGCTTCGGGGAGCGGGCTCCCGTCGAGCTCACCGGCGCCGACGCTCGACCGGGGCTGGTAGCGCCACGCGATGCCGGCCTCGGTCAGCCGCCGATTCAGCGCAGGGAGGAGCGTGGGGTCGTCGGGTGGGACGACGAGTGCCGCCGTCGACCGGCCACGGCCGTCCAGCCCGATGCCTTCCTGCGCGATGATGAGCTCCGCGGACCCGGGCGCCGATGCCTCCACGCGGCCCGAGCGCTCCAACACCGAGATCGCCTCCCCGAGGAAGAGGCCGGGCGTCCCCCCGACGGAGACGCTGGGCGCGCTTCGGGAGCGGTAGGCGAAGTACCGGCGGTCGTCGGCCCGCAGGGCGTCGGGATCGGCGTCCGCGTATCCGGTGATCCACCCCGCGCCCGTGGGCGGCAGGGCGATGGACGCCTGCGCGCCGGCGCTTAGCTCGCCAGCGGCACGCACGCGTCCGTCGATGACGACGCGCACCGCGCGAGAGGTGGTGTCCTCGCTATCCGACAGCGCCTGCACGGTGAGAGCGGAGCGCTGACCTTCGAGAGGTGGAAGCCCCCCGCCCACCAGCACGGACGTGATCGCGCGATTCTCCTCAGCAGGGTAGTCACCCTCCCAGGCCACGACCGGCAGGTCCGCGGCCGGCTGACCACCGGGGAGCTCGAAGCCGGTCCGCTGCATGTCGGACAACAGGTGGATCTCGCGTTCGGCCAGATCCGAGGTGCGCAGGAGCTCGGTCGCCCGCTGCAGCGCGGCCGTCAGGTCGCCCGCTCCGTCACTCGGCTCGGTCTCGTCCACCGCCGTGCGGGCCTCGGCCGCTCCCCCCGGGATCGCTGGAAGCCACGGCTCGCCGGCCCGGATGACCCAGAACCGGTCTTCGGTCGTGGCCTGGTCGAGCGCCTGACGTGCGAGGCCTTTCAGCCTGTCGAGGATGCGCGTCTCGCCGACGACCAGGCCGCTGCTCAGCGAGTTGTCCAAGACGATGGCGACCGCGGTCGGCGGGTGCGACGCACCTCGTCCGGATACGACCAGTCTGGCCCCGGCGCCCACGAGCAGCAGCAGGATCGCTACGCGAAGGAGCAGCAGCAGGAGCTGGCGGAGCTTGATGCGACGCGCGTGCTCCTTCTCCGTGCGCTCGAGGTACCTGAGCGCCGGAAAGCTGAACCGTCGGGTCTCGTGGCGCTGGAAGAGGTGCAGGAAGATCGGGACCGCGACCGCCACTGCTGCGGCGAGGAAGAGGGGGTTCAGCGCGCCCATTACACCGCCGGATCGGGACCGCTCATCCCAACCGCTCCCGCTTCCTCAGGTACGCCCTCAGCGCCAGAGACAACGACTTGTCGGTGTCGACGACCTCGTAGTCGATCCCGTGGGGCCGCAGGTCGCGGTGCCACTCGGCCAGGGCTCCGCGGACGGCGTCCCGGTATTCCGCGCGGATGTCGGCGACGCTCACCATGAGCTCCTCGTCGGTCTCGGGGTCGAAGAATCGTGCCTCCGACGTGGCCGGCAGCTCCCGCTCGCCGGGGTCGAGCACGTGGAAGACGAGGACCTCGTGCCCGTGGTGCCGCAGGTATTTCAGCGCGGTGAGGGTCTCCTCACGGGAGACGAGCAGGTCGGAGAGCAGGACGACGAGCCCCCTTCGTCTGAGCCTCATCGCGACGTCGCGGAGCGCGCCCTCGGCCGAGGTCCCTCCCGCCGGCTCGAGCGCCTGGAGCCGTCGGGAGATCTCGTGCCACTGCCGGCGACCGCCGCGCGCCTGAAGACGGTCGGCGATCCGGTCGTGGAACGCGGCCATTCCGACCGAATCCCCCTGCCGCAGAAGAATCAGGGCGAGAGAAGCAGCCAGGTGCTTCGCATACCAGAGCTTGCTCGGCAGCACGCCGGGCTCGGAGCTCCACCCCATCGACTCGCTGACGTCGACCAGGATGTGGGCCCGGAGGTTGGTCTCCTCCTCGAACTGCTTCACGTAGTAGCGGTCCGAGCGCCCGTACATCCGCCAGTCGATGTAGCGGAGGTCGTCACCGGCCTGATATGCGCGGAGCTCGGCGAACTCGGCGGAGAAGCCCCGGTGTGGGGAGCGGTGGAGTCCCATGAGGAAGCCTTCCACCACTTCCTTGGCAATGAACTCGATGCCCCCGAGCTGAGACAGCGTCGCGGGGTCGAGTAGATCGGGGCGTGCGCCGCGTCCAGCGCTGGCTCTCGGGTCGCTCATCGGGGTCAGGAAGCTACCGGTGTGCCCCGAGGGGCTCAACGGCCGTGTCACCGGCGGGTGTCCCCCCAGAAGACACCTGTCCCCGCTGGTGGACGCGGAACCGCGAAAAGGCCCGTAGGTAAGGGAAGTCGAAGCTGGCACGGCTGTTGCGACCTTCGTAGGCGAACGAGTCACACCCTGGAGACACCATGCGCGCTCTGGCGCTCATCACGCTGATCACCACCGCCCTGGCGGCGCCGGGCCTAAGGGCCCAGACGTCCGGGGAGGACGGTGGTCTGCAGGCCAGGGTATGGCTGGACAGGGGCTCCGAGCCCGTTCTGAGGCGGGGCGAGACGGTCCGCATCTACTACCAGACGACCGAGAACGCCTACGCGGCGATCTTCAGGATCGACACGGACGGGCAGATCTCTCTGATCTACCCGCAGGACCCGACGATGGAGGAGCGCCTTCAGGGCGGCGTCGACTACCGTCTCATCTTCCCGAGTGCGCCCATCTGGCGTGTCGACGAAGATCCGGGGGTGGGCTACTTCTTCATGGTCGCTTCCCGGGAGCGTCTCGACTTCTCGGCATTCGCGTTCGATCCGCAGTACGGTTGGGATCTGGATGCCGTCGGCAGGGTGGTCTACGAGGATCCCTACGTCGCCATCGACGACTACGTCGCCCAGCTCATCCCGAATTGGGAGGACGCGCCGTACGCGCTGGACTTCATCACGTACAACGTCGGCGACACGTACACGTACCCGCGGTTCCTCTGCTACGACTGCCACGACGCGCGGCCGTATGCGGCCTGGAACCCCTACGCCGTACCGTGCACGACGTACCGGGTCGTGATCTACGACGATCCGTACTTCTATCCCTACTACCGCTACTCCGGCAGGGCCGTCGTCGTCGCGCCTCGCGTCGTGGCCCAGCCACGCTACGCCGTGGCGGTCCGGGCGCCCGGGGACAGCTACCGGCCGATCGTACGGACGCGCCCGCCGCCGCCTCGCAGCACTACGGCAGAGTTCAAGGAGTCACCGGCCGAGGCCGGGCCGTCGGGCACGGTACCTCGTCGTCTGAGCTCGGAGCCCCTCCAGCCCGCGCGCCGGCCTACGCTCCAGCGTCGGCCCACGCCGAGCTCCCGGCTACCCGTGCGGACTCCTCCCTCGACCCGTAGCGGCTCTCCGAGCTCGTCCAGCGGAGATCGGCCGGATGCCACGATTGTGCGTCCGGGTCGGTCGTCCCGGCCGAGCGCCTCTCCGTCGCCGAGTCGGCCCTCGGACCGCGTTTCCCCGACGCCGACTCGCGGGTCGTCTTCCGGAACGCGCCCGTCCGCCGGCTCGGGGTCCTCGACTCGAGGGCGGCCGACGTCGCAGCCGTCCACGCGGCGTGTTCCGTCCGGACGGAGCCAGCCGAGCACGCGCCCGTCCAGCGGAAGCCGTCCTTCGGCGCGGCCGCCCGCCTCGGCGCGGCCCAGCCCGACGCGGCCCAGCCCGACGCGGTCAGGCGGCTCCACCCGGGCGGCGCCGAGCAGGCCCAGCCCGCGTCCCTCGACCTCCAGTGCGCCCAGCTCCCGGCCGAGCCCGAGTCGGCCTCCGAGTCGTCCGTCCTCCCGGCCGTCGACGGGTGGCCGCTCATCGTCTCCACCGTCCCAGCCTTCGCGGCCGACCGTGAAGCCGCGCAATCCTTCGACGACACGCCGCTGACGGACCCGGTGGCCGGTCGAGCGGGGCCGTAGCCTAGCCGGCGATGCGGGCTATCTTAGGAGTCCGCTCGATGTCGCCTCCGACCCGCTGGTCTTCCCCCGCCCGAGCATGTCAGAGACCAAGAACCACTGGCTGAAAACGGTGGCCCAGCAGGTGGGCCTGGATCTGGCCATTCCTGCCCAACCAGACGTATCCGCCATCCGCAAGGCGTGGCCGCACGTCGTGAAGGCCAGCCGGATGCCGGACGACCGGTTCACGCAGAAGCTGGCGGGGCACTTCCGGATCGGTGTGGCCGATACGTCGGCCTACGATCCCCAGGCCGTGCGTCTCATCCCCGAGGCGGTGGCCCGCCGCCACGGCATCCTCGCGATGAGCTTCACGGAGGGTAACGTGGTGGTGGCGACGTCGGATCCCGCCAATCGGGCGGCGATCCAGGATATCGTGGAGCACTCCGGGCGGCAGCCGGTTCTGCTCCTCGCCAGCCCCCGGAAGCTCGCGGAGTCGCTCGAGCGCGCGTACGCACCTTCGCGCCGCCCCCGTAATGCCCTGCAGACGTTGGTGGCCAAGGTCGCGGAGAGCGACTTCCAAGTCGTGACGAACCAGGGCATGGGAATGTTCACGAGCTTCGAGCTCGAGGACCCCGACGTGGTCAAGCTCGGCGACATCGTGCTGCAACAGGGCCTCCGCTACCGCGCCACCGAGATCCACGTGGAGCCGGGCAAGGAGTCGGGCCGGGTTCGGTACCGCATCGACGGCGTGCTCCAGCACGTGGTCGACCTTCCGCCGGCCGCGCACCGCCGGCTGGTCGCCCGACTGAAGCACCTCGCCCACGACCAGCCCGGCAAGGACCCCGACGACGGCTTCGAGGTGCGGATCTCGAATCCGAACGTGGTGAAGACCGCCCACCTCCTCTCGACGCCGACGCCGGGCGGTGAGCTGGTCTGGATCCGTCTCGTCGACCCGAACGCGATTCCGACGGTGGCGTCGCTCAACTTCGGGGGGCTCGAAGCCAAGAAGATCGAGCAGGTGTTGGCCCGCCAGGACGGGCTCGTGCTGGTCACGGGCCCCGCTCGCTCGGGGACTTCCAGCTTCATCTACGCCGCGCTGCATGCGCTCCAGCATCAGAGCGTGATCTCCCTCGAGGGACGGCCGGAGCTCGAGCTGCCGGGCGTTACGCAGATCAAGTACGACCCGTCGACGGGCCAGTCGTTCGCCCAGGTGCTTCAGCAACTCCTCGACCGGAACCCGGACGTGATCCACGCCGGTGAGATCCGGGACCTGGCGACGGCGCGCATCGCGCTCCGCACAGCGGTCACGGGTCGCAAGATCCTCGCGACGGTGCACACGTCCGACGCCGTATCGGGTGTCCGTCGCCTCATGGACATGGGGCTGGACGGCGGGCGGCTCGCCGAGTCCCTGCACGCGGTCGTGTCCCTCCGCTTGCTCAGAGGGCTCTGCACGAATTGCACGCGCCCGTTCGACGCCGCAAAGGACCAGCGGTCGCGGGAGGCGAAGCTCGCCGCGGTCCTCGGCGCCAAGCCCGTGAACATCGCGGTCGGCTGCAAGACGTGCGCAGGCACGGGATATTTCGGGCAGATCCCCGTGCCCGAGGTGCTCGTGATGGGCCCGGAGCTGCGCAACGCGTTGGGGACCGAACCGGACGACGCCGAGATGCTTCGCGCGGCCCGGGACGAAGGCATGAGGACCTTCTCCGAGGTGGGCCTCGAGCGGGTCGCCAACGGGGAGACGACGTTCGAGGAGATCGAGCGGGTGCTCGGGAGCGTCCCGGTCCGGGACGAGACGACCGACTCGCTGGGCCCCATCCTCGTGGTCGACGATGAGCAGCAGGATCTCCTCCTCGTCGGTTCGGCGCTTCGCGACATGGGCTTCGAGGTCGTGGAGGCGCCGGGCGGGGTGGAAGCGACCCGACTCATCAACTCCGGCGAGCACGACTTCAGCCTGATCGTCACGGACCTCTTCATGCCGGAGATGGACGGGAAGGAATTCCTTCGGAACATCCGGCATTCGCTGTCGACGCAGACGCTTCCGGTCGTGGTTCTCACCAGCTCCGACGACCCCCGCGACGAGTTCGAGCTGCTGGAGGCCGGGGCCGACGACTTCCTGCTCAAGCCCGTCGTCATCGATCGGCTCGAGGCCCGCGTTCGGGCCGTGCTCCGCCGCAGCGGGGTCCGACTGAGCGGCGACGGCGAAGGTGCGGGGCGGGGCTCGTGGCGCCCCACGTCGACCGATTAACTTCAGGGCTCGTCCCGCTCCGCCTTCCCATCTCGAACTCGCCCGATCGGCGCCCCGTGCAGACCGACCAAATCCGCAATTTCTGCATCGTCGCGCACATCGACCACGGCAAGTCGACGCTCGCCGATCGCCTCCTCGAGAGTACCCGCACGCTCGATCAGCGGCAGATGCGCGAGCAGGTGCTCGACGACAACGAGCTCGAGCGCGAGCGTGGGATCACGATCAAGCTCCACGCCGTGCGTATGGCGTATCGCGCCGAGAGCGGCGACGAGTTCGAGTTCAACCTGATCGACACCCCGGGACACGTGGACTTCACGTACGAGGTGTCCCGCTCGCTGGTGGCGTGCGAAGGTGCGATCCTCGTGGTCGATGCGACCCAGGGCGTGCAGGCGCAGACGCTCTCGAATCTCTTCCTCGCACTCGACGCCGACCTCGAGATCATCCCGGTCATCAACAAGATCGATCTGCCGGGGGCGGAGCCCGAGCGTCGCCGCGACGAGATAGCGGACCTCCTGGGCGTGGATCCCGAGACCGTGCTTCTCGCCAGCGCCAAGGAGGGTGTCGGGGTCGACGCCATCCTGGAGGCCGTCATCGAGCGGATCCCGCCCCCGACGGGATCCGCTAGCGACCCCTTGCGGGCGCTCATCTTCGACTCGTACTACGACAAATATCTCGGCGCCGTGCCCTCGGTCCGAGTCTTCGACGGACTCCTGAAAGAGGGGATGAACATCACCTTCGGGAACGTCGATGCCGAGTACGAGGTGACCGAGGTCGGATACATGCAGCTCGGCCGGGTGCGCCAGGAGGAGCTCCGGCCGGGCGAGGTCGGCTACGTGGTCGCGGCCATCAAGGAGGTGTCGCACACCAGGGTCGGGGACACGATTCTCGACGCCGACGATCGTGCCGCCGAGCTGCTCCCGGGCTACCAGGAAGCGCGGCCCATGGTCTTCGCCGGGATGTACCCGACCGACGCCGATGACTACGAGGATCTTCGCGACGCGCTCGAGCGTCTGCGCCTCAACGACGCGAGCCTGCATTACGAGCCGGAGACGTCGGTGGCGCTGGGCTTCGGCTTCCGCTGCGGCTTTCTGGGCCTGCTCCACATGGAGATCATCCAGGAGCGGCTCGAGCGAGAGTTCGACGTCGACCTCATCACGACGGTGCCGAACGTCGAGTACCACGTGACGCTCACGGACGGCGAAGAGCTGCGCATCGAGAGCCCCACCGCGCTGCCGGAGCCGGGGCGCATCGAGTCGATATCGGAGCCTGTGGTGAAGGCCCGCATCCTCTGCCCGTCCGAGTACATCGGGAACGTGCAGAAGCTCTGCCACGAGCGCCGTGGCGTGTTCCGGGGTATGACGTACCTGGACCCACAGCGGGTCGAGCTCGACTTCGAGCTGCCGCTGTCGGAGATCGTGCTCGACTTCTACGACCGGCTCAAGAGCGGGACGCGCGGATACGCTGCGCTAGACTACGAGTTCATGGAGTATCGTGAGGATGATCTCGTCAGGCTCGACATCCTGGTGAACGGCGATCCCGTCGACGCATTCTCGGTGATCATCCACGAGGACAAGGCATACCTCTACGGCCGTGACCTCGTGCGCAGGCTCAAGGAGCTGATCCCGAGACAGCAGTTCCAGGTCGCGCTGCAGGCGTCGATCGGCAACAACGTGATCGCTCGCACCAACGTGCAGGCGCTGCGGAAGAACGTGACCGCGAAGTGCTACGGCGGCGACATCAGTCGGAAGCGCAAGCTCCTCGAGAAGCAGAAGGAGGGAAAGCGGCGGATGAAGCAGGTCGGCTCCGTGGACATCCCGCAGGAGGCCTTCCTCGCCGTGCTCAACCTCTCGGATGACTGAGGACGGCGCGGAGCCGACGATCGTCCGCGCGCCCAACCACCTGGGGGATCTGGTGCTCGCCCTGCCGGCGCTCGCTGCCGCCGGAGCCGACGTAATGGTGCTGCGGAGCCTTACCCCGATCCTCGAGATGGCGGGTGTCCGCGGTGACGTGCTTCCTCTGGACCGGGGACCCGCGGGATTCGTGGCGGCCGTGCGCGCTCTGAGGCGTAAGGGCTGCAGGAGGGGGGTGCTCATGTCTGCCGCCTTTTCGGCCGCGTGGCTCTTCCGCTGGGGCGGCGTGGGCCGGTTGCGGGGGACCCGTACCGACGGACGTGGCTGGCTCCTCACCGAGCGGATCGAGCCGGAGGCGCTTCGCGGTCGGCACCGCGTGGAGGGCTTCGCCCTGCTCGCGGGGCTGGACGACGGTAGGCCGCTGCCGCCTCCCCGCGTCACGCCGCCCGCCGACCGAGTGGATCGGTGGCGTGCGAGCCTGCCGAAGGGAGCTCTCGTCGGCCTCTTCCCGGGCGCCAACGCCCCCGCCAGGCGGTGGCCGGTCGAGCGCTTCGCGGAGGTGGCTCACGTCCTGGTCTCCCAGGGGGTGCATGTCGTGGCTCTGGGCGGCCGCTCGGAGCGGGCTCTGACGGCGCGCGTCGGCGAGTCCGAAGGCGCCGCCCTGGATCTGGGCGGGCGGACCGACCTGGTGGACCTCGCCGCGATCCTCTCCGTTTGCGACCTTGTCATCACCAACGACACGGGGCCGATGCACCTGGCCGGCGCGGTCGGCACGGCGACCGTGAGCCTCTGGGGGTCTTCCGACCCGTGCGAGGTGAGACAGACCGGCGCGGGGGATACGCCCGTGACGGGAGCCGACCTTCCGTGCAAGCCGTGTTACAGGAACGAATGCCATCGCCGGGGACCCGGGACGTTGCTCCCGGACGCACACGAAGAGTGCATGCGACTGATCGAGACACAGGACGTGATGAACGCCACACTGACGGCCCTCGCAAAGGCCGATGCCGGTGAGTGACGGTTGGGTAGTCGGCGTCGACATCGGTGGAACGAATCTGGTCGTTGGCACAGTGCCGGCCGGAGGTGGGCTTCCCGACGCCATGCGCTCGGGCTTCACACGCTCCGAGCGGGGTGCCGATGCCGTCATGGACGACGTAGTGGTGATGGCGAATGCGGTGATCGACGAGACGCTCGCGCACCACGGGGGCACGCGGGCCGATGTGGTCGGCGTGGGCATCGGGTGTCCCGGCCCACTCGATCTCGATGCCGGCGTCGTGCTCGAAA
>JASFUR010000042.1:0-13174 GCA_050050215.1 Gemmatimonadota bacterium | reverse complement strand
GCATGCACGCCCGAGGGAGGCAGCGTCGTCTCCCGGGCGGATGCCGAGCCGACCGCGGCCGTCTACGCCGACCCCTCCCCCGCGTACCAACAGGTCGCACCCCGGGAGCTCTCGGCGCAGCTGGACGACAGCCGCAACACCGCGATCGTCCGGGCGGCGAACGAGGTGGCGCCCGCGGTCGTGAGCGTGAACGTCATCCGCACGGAGTCGGTGCGGGCCCGGTCGGTATGGGAGAGCTACTTCCTGCCACCCAACGCGCAGCGGCAGAGCGCGGGGTTCGGATCCGGGGTGATCGTCGACCCGTCCGGCATCATCGTGACGAATGACCACGTCATCCAGGGCGCCGACCGAATCAGCGTGACGCTGTCCGACGGCCGTGACATCGAGGCCGAGCTGATCGGCACCGATCCGGTCGCGGACATCGCGGTGTTGAGGATCGACGCAGACGGCCTGCCCGTGGCCCGCGTGGGCACCACGGAGGGGTTGGTCATCGGCGAGTGGGCGATCGCGATCGGCAACCCACTCGCGACCGTGGTGGGCGACACACAGCCGACGGTGACTGCCGGGGTGATCTCGGCGGTGAACCGCAACATCACGCCCTCCTCAGGCGAGGAGGGGATCTACCTGGGCATGATCCAGACCGACGCCGCAATCAACCCGGGCAACTCCGGTGGAGCCCTGGTGAACGCGGCCGGAGAGGTCGTCGGCATCAACGCGTCGATCATCTCGCGTAGCGGAGGCAGCGAGGGACTGGGCTTCGCCATTCCCATCGACCGCGCCATGCGGATCGTGGGCGACCTTGTCGGCTACGGCGAGGTCAGACGCGCCTGGGTGGGGATCGAGGTCGAGCCGGTCGACGCCGATGCCTGGGGTCGCACCCGCGGCGTCCGCGTGAGCACCGTCGCCCCAGGCTCCCCTGCCGACGAAGCCGGCCTGGAGGTCGGAGACCGTCTCCTGGTCGCGAACCGTCGGCCGCTCACGGGCCCTCTGGACTTCGAGGGAATCCTCCTCGACATGCGTGCCGGAGACCACCTCAGCGTGTCGGTCGAGGGACGCTCCCGGAGCGTGGAGCTGGAGGCCGAGGCCTATCCGTCGACGACGGCCGAGCGCGTCACGGTCCTGCAGGACATCGACCTGATCACCGTCACCCCTCAGATCCAGGCCGAGCAGGGTCTCGTGAGCGACCGTGGCGCGATGATCACCCGGCTCTCTCCCGAGAGCGCGAGCCGCATGGGGCTCCGGCCCGGCGACGTGATCCTGCAGATCAACCGGGTCCCGATCCAGTCCGCCGAGCAGGTGGCCCAGATCTTCGAGGAACTCACCGGCAGTGGGCGCCTGGACCTGTATTTCGAGCGCAACCGCGGCCTGAATCGACGCACCCTGACGTGGAGGCGATGAGCGCTTGAGCGCCCCTACAGCCCCGACGAGCTACGTACACCCCCTCAGCACCCGCTACGCGTCCCCCGAGATGCAGGCGGTCTTCTCGCCCGCCAAGCGATACGGGATCTGGCGGCGACTGTGGCTCGCCCTCGCGGAAGCCGAAGCGGATCTGGGCCTGGACATCCCCGAGGAGGCGCTCGGCCAGATGCGTAGCTCGCTCGACGAGTTGGACCTGGACAAGGCCGCGGAGTACGAGCGCCGCTTCCGGCACGACGTCATGGCGCACGTCCACCTCTACGGGGACGACGCCCCGGCGGCCAAGGGGATCATCCACCTGGGCGCGACGAGCGCTTACGTCGGGGACAACACCGACTTGATCCTCCACAAGGAAGCGCTCGAGCTCGTCCGTACCCGGGTGACCCGGTGCGTGAAGGAGCTGTCCGACTTCGCTCGGCGGTACGCGGACCTCCCCACGCTCGGCTACACGCACTTCCAGCCGGCTCAGCCCACGACGGTCGGCAAGCGTGCGACGCTGTGGATCCAGGACCTCCTGCTCGACCTCGAGGAGCTGGACCACCGCATCGGGAGCCTGCGTCTGCGAGGCGTGCGTGGCACGACCGGCACGCAGGCGTCCTTTCTGGAGCTCTTCGACGGCGACCACGACAAGGTCGAGGCGCTCGACGCCGCGGTCCGGGAGAAGATGGGCTTCGAGGCCGACTATCCCGTCAGCGGGCAGACGTATCCGAGAAAGGTCGACTACCAGGTGCAGTCGACGCTGGCGGGAGTCGCCGTTTCGCTCTCCAAGATCGGGCACGATCTGCGCCTGCTCGCCCACCTCCGCGAGGTGGAGGAGCCGTTCGAGAAGGAGCAGATCGGCTCGTCCGCGATGCCGTACAAGCGCAATCCGATGCGCGCCGAGCGCATCTGCGCCATCGCCCGCCACGTCATCGTTCTGGCTCAGGATCCCGCCTTCACCGCCGCCACACAGTGGCTCGAGCGCACCCTCGACGACTCCGCGAATCGACGTCTGTCGGTGCCCGACGCGTTCCTGGCCCTCGACGGCTGCCTGGTCCTCATGGAGAACGTCGCCGCAGGACTGGTGGTGAATCCCGAGGTCGTACGGCGGAATCTCGCAGAGCACCTTCCCTTTATGGCCACGGAGACGATCTTGATGCACGCGACGTCACGTGGCGGCGATCGTCAGGACCTGCACGAGCGCATCCGCCAGCACTCGATGGCGTCCGCGAAGCGGATCAAGGAGGAGGCCGCGGAGGTGGACCTGCTGGACAGGATCGCGAGCGACGAGGCGTTCGGTCTGACGCCCGAAGACCTCGCCGCGCTCGTCGACCCGCGGCGGTTCGTCGGCCGGGCCCCCGAGCAGGTCGCCCGCTTTCTCGACGACCACGTCGCTCCAATGCTCGCGAGGCAATCGGAGCAGACGGTGACCCTCTCCGAACCGAAAGTCCATGTCTGATTCAGCCCCCGTCGTTCAGTCCGAGCTCGATCTCGATCTCCTGCACCAGGGCAAGGTGCGCGACGTCTACGAGATCGACGACGAGACCCTCCTCATGGTGGCCTCGGACCGCATCAGCGCGTTCGACGTGGTTCTCCCGCAGCCGATCCCGCACAAGGGCGAAGTCCTGACGCTGGTGACGGCCTGGTGGCTGCAGCAGCTCGAGGATCGCGTCGGGCATCACCTGCTCGCCGTCGACCCGGACGTGATCATCGATCGCCACCCCGAGCTCGCGGCCAGCCGCGACATTTGGCAACGTCGCTCGATGCTCGTGCGCCGCACGAAGCCGGTGCTGGTGGAGTGCGTCGTGCGCGGGTTCATCACCGGATCCGCGTGGAAGGAGTATGCCAAAGATGGCACGCTGGCCGGAGAGCCTCTGCCGGAGGGCCTGCAGGAGAGCCAGCGGCTCGATCCGCCCATCTTCTCACCGGCGACGAAAGCCCAGGAGGGCGAGCACGACGAGAACATCACCTTCGAGCAGGTCATAGAGCTGCTGGGTACCGATCTCGCCCAGCGCCTGATGGACCTCTCCATGGAGATCTACTCGTACGGGCGCGACGTCGCCGGAGAGCACAACATCATCCTGGCCGACACGAAGTTCGAGTTCGGCCACGACTCCTCGGGCGAGCTGCTCCTCATCGACGAGGTGCTCACCCCCGACTCGTCACGGTTCTGGCCCAAGGAGACCTACGAGGTCGGACGGGGACAGCCGTCGCTCGACAAGCAGCCGGTCCGGGACTGGCTGGACGGGCTGGACTGGGACAAGAAGCCGCCGGCCCCGAACCTCCCGGACGAGGTCGTGCAGGCGGCTTCCGAGAGGTACCAGGACGTGTTCCGTAGGCTGACGGGCGTCGCGCTCGCGGACTACGTGCCACCACGCTTCGGAAAGGATCGTTGAAGCTAGCTCCAGAAGGCTATCCGTTCGTCTTCGCCGCCCTTCTCCTGTGCGCGGCCGCCTGGTGGGCTGCCGCCCGGATCGGGGGTCCGTGGACGAGCGGCCTGGCGGTAGCCCTGTCTTTGCTGGCGGGCTTCGTCCTCTGGTTCTTCCGGAATCCGACCCCACGCCCGCCCGAGGACGGGCGACTGGTCGTCGCGCCCGGTGAGGGAAAGGTCATCGACATCCGCGAGGTGGAGGAGCCCACGTTCCTCGAGAGCACCGCACGCCGCATCACGATCTTCCTCAGCGTCTTCGACGTGCACGTCCAGCGCGCGCCCGTCGCCGGCACGGTCGAGCACCGGTCGTACAAGTCGGGCAAGTATCTCGTGGCCTGGCTCGAGAAGGCCTCCGAGGAGAACGAGCAAGCCTCTCTGGGCATCACGACGCCCCAGGGCCGCGTTCTCGTGCGTCAGATCGCGGGGCTCGTCGCCCGGCGGATCGTGACGGACCAGGTGGAAGGAGACAGCGTGGAGCGCGGCCAGCGCATCGGGCTCATCCGCTTCGGATCGCGGGTCGACCTGTTCGTACCGCTCGATTGGGAAGTCACCTGTTCCGTGGGCGATCGCGCTCGCGTGGGCACAACCGCCCTCGCCCGGCTCCCGGTCCCGGTGCAAGCATGAAGGCTCCCCGTCCGCCCAGCCGGCAGACACTCCAGCGCGGGGTCATCATCCTGCCCTCCGCCTTCACGCTCGGGAACCTGTTCTTCGGGATCTACGCGATGGTCGCGGCCTCCCGGGGAGACTTCCTCTGGGCCGGCTGGTTCATCGTCTTCGCGGGCACGCTCGACATGCTGGACGGGAGCGTCGCGCGGTTCACCCGCACGGGCTCCCGCTTCGGAGCCGAGCTCGACTCACTGGTCGACGCGATCTCGTTCGGCGTCGCGCCGGCGTTCATCATGTTCCAGCTCTACTTCAACGACACGCAGTGGAGCTGGATCGTCTCCTTCGTCTACGTGGTGGCGGTCGTGGTGCGCCTCGCCCGCTTCAATATCGAGCAGGGCGGCGAGGCCAAACGCTACTTCCACGGGCTCCCGTCCCCGGCGGCGGGCATGACGCTGGCGACGTTCTATCCGTGGTCACAGACGACTTTCTTCGCCCAGTACTTCAGCGATCTCCCCTGGCAGCAGATCATGGGCGTCGGGATGGTGCTACTCGGCGTCCTGATGGTGAGCCACGTCCCGTACGCCCGCTTCCCCAAGATCGGCCTGCGGACGCCGAAGGGGATCACGAACACGGTCCTCGTCCTAGCGGGCCTCTTCGCGGCGCTCTCCGTCCCACGACACTTCCTGTTCGCCCTGGGCATGCTCTACATCGCCTGGGGACTCCTCAGATCCGTCATCCTCGGCCTGCTCGACAGACTCCCGGGTGGTGATCCGCTCCTCGACGAGGACGAGGACGAGGACGAGGAGCTATTGCGCGCCGAGGTGCGGGTGCTGGACTACGACGAGATCGCACCGGGCGCACGCAGCACCCCCGACATCGACCGAACCCGTTCCATGGAGGACCGAGCTTGACCCGGTACAGCCTCGAAATCCGCATCAAGCCCCGCCCCGGGCTACTCGACCCGGAGGGCAAGGCCATCCATCACGCGCTCCAGTCGCTCGAGTGGAGCGAGGTGGAGGACGTGCGCGTGGGAAAGGTCCTCTACCTCGACCTGGACGCCGACTCGCCCGACGCGGCCACGGAAGCCGCGACGGCCATGTGCCGCAAGCTCCTCGCCAATCCCGTCACCGAGGACTTCGAGATCGAGGTCGTGGGTGAGCTGGAGGCCGCGGGATCATGAAGGCGGCCGTCGTCACCTTCCCGGGCTCCAACGGGGACTACGATCTGTACAAGGCCGCCCAGCAGGTGGGCTTCGAGACGGACTTCGTGTGGCACCGCGAGCGCGGGCTCGGCGACTACGACCTCGTGCTCCTGCCCGGCGGGTTCTCCTACGGCGACTACCTCCGCGCGGGGGCGATTGCGCGCATGAGCCCGATCATGGAGGACGTGGTCGCGTTCGCGAAGAGCGGCGGACCCGTGCTCGGGATCTGCAACGGCTTCCAGACGCTCTGCGAGTCCGGCCTCCTCCCGGGCGCGCTGATCCGCAACGAGATCCTGCGCTTCCAGAGCAAGGACGTCCGCGTCCGCGTCGAGCGGACCGACCTCCGCTTCACGAAGGACTATGCGGAGGGCCAGATCCTGAAGATCCCGATCGCCCACGGTGACGGGAACTACGAGGCGGACAAGGAGACCCTCGAGCGGCTCGAAGGCGAAGGCCGCGTCGTCTTCCGCTACGTCGATCGCGCCGGCAACGTGGCCGACGAGGCCAACCCCAACGGCTCGTGGCACAATATCGCGGGCATCACCAACGAGGCCGGCAACGTCCTCGGCATGATGCCGCACCCCGAGCGGGCCATGGAGGAGATCCTCGGCTCGGCCGACGGCCTCGCCCTCTTCACGTCCCTCGCCGCGAGCGTCCCGGCGCTCTCCGCCTGATTCGATTCCATCCATTCCGAACGAGCGACCTGACAGCGTGAGCACTGCCGAAGGCACAGTCGCAGAAGGATCCGTCCCCCCGCGCGCCGGCGACCCTCCCGTCACCCCGGAGCTGGTGGCCGACCACGGGCTCTCCCCGGAGGAGTACGAGCGCATCCGTTCGGTAATGGGGCGCGACCCGACCTTCACCGAGCTCGGCATCTTCAGCGCCATGTGGTCGGAGCACTGCGGCTACAAGAACTCCAAGAGGCTGCTGCGGCTCCTGCCGACCCAGGCACCCTGGGTGATCCAGGGCCCCGGGGAGAACGCCGGTGTGATCGACGTCGGTGACGGCTACGCCCTCGCCTTCAAGATCGAGTCGCACAACCACCCCTCCGCGGTCGAGCCGTATCAGGGCGCGGCGACCGGTGTGGGCGGCATCCTGCGGGACATCTTCACGATGGGGGCCCGCCCGGTCGCGGTCCTCGACTCCCTGCGCTTCGGTGACCTCGACAGCGGCCGCGTGCGCTATCTGTTCGGCGGCGTGGTCGCCGGCATCGGCGACTACGGCAACTGCGTCGGGATTCCGAACGTCGGCGGCGAGGTCGCCTTCGACCGCGGCTACGAGGGGAATCCGATCGTCAACGCGATGTGCCTCGGCCTCATGAAGCGCGAGGAGCTGATCACGGCGTCCGCGTCGGGGGTCGGCAACACGCTCATGGCGGTCGGTGCCCGCACGGGCCGGGACGGCATCCACGGGGCCACCTTCGCGAGCGAGGAGCTCAGTGAGGACTCCGACGAGGCCAGCCGCCCCCAGGTCCAGGTGGGCGACCCGTTCACCGAGAAGCTGCTCCTCGAGGCCAGCCTCGAGCTCATTGCGAGCGGGGTCATCACCGGCATCCAGGACATGGGCGCCGCCGGGATCACGTCCTCCGCTTCGGAGATGGCGGGTCGGGCCGGGACCGGCGTGGAGCTGGAGATGGCCGCCGTCCCTGTCCGCGAGGAGGGCATGACGCCCTACGAGATCCTCCTTTCCGAGTCGCAGGAGCGCATGCTCGTGGTGGCCGAGAAGGGCCGCGAGGACGAGGTGCGGCGTATCCTGGAGAAGTGGGAGCTCGAGGCCGCCGAGATCGGTCGGGTGACCGACGACGGCCGCTTCAGGATCCTGGAGAACGGGGCCGTCGTCGCGGATATCCCCGCCCTGCCCCTCACGGAGGGTTGCCCGACGTACGAGCGAGAAGGCATCGAGTCCGAGGAGATCCAGAGGCTCCGCGAGATGGACCTGAGCGAGCACCTGATCCCCGAGGGAGATCTCACGAAGAGCTTCCTCCTCCTGCTCGGCTCGCCGAACGTCGCCTCGAAGCGTTGGATCTACGAGCAGTACGACACGACCGTGCGGACCTCGACCGCGGTCCGGCCCGGGGGCGACGCGGGAGTCATCCGCATTCGCGGCACCAACCGTGCGGTGGCCGCCACCACGGACTGCAACGGGCGCTTCGTCTACCTGGAACCCAAGACGGGCGCCATGATCGCGCTCGCCGAGGCGGCCAGGAACCTGGTCTGCGTGGGGGCGCTTCCGACTGCCATCACGAACAACCTGAACTTCGGCAACCCGCTCAAGGCACACATCTACTATCAGCTTCGCGAAGCGGTGCTCGGCATGGCCGAGGCGTGCGATGCCTTCGAGACCCCGGTCACGGGCGGCAACGTCTCGCTGTTCAACGAGACCGACGGTCGCGCGATCTACCCCACGCCCGTCGTGGGCATGGTCGGCGTCGTCCACGACGTCGACACGATCACTCCGCAAGCGTTCCAGAACGAGGGCGACGACATCGTGCTCCTCGGCACGAACACGAACGAGATCGGGGGATCGGAGTACCTCTACGTGACGGCGGACCTCGTTGCGGGTCCGCCTCCCGCAGTCGACCTCGCGGTCGAGCGCTCCCTGCAGCAGGCCGTGCTCAAGATGATCCACGAGCGGCTCGTGTCCTCCGCCCACGACTGTTCCGAGGGTGGACTCGCGTGCGCGCTGGCCGAGGCCGCCCTCGGAAACGGCGAAGATCCACACGGCGTCTCCGTGGAGCTCGACGACGACCTGCGACCCGTGGCCTGCCTCTTCGGCGAGGCCCAGGCTCGCATCCTGGTCTCCTGTCCACCGGACAAGACCGAGGAAGTGGTCCATACCGCCTCCCTGCACGCCGTCCCGGCCCGCAAGATCGGGACAGTCGGAGGATCCGGGGACGGCTTCGACGTGACCGTGCGGGACGGGTCGATCTCGGCCCCGCTCGACACGATGGCCGACGCCTACTTCGATTCGATCGCGAGACTCATGGACTCCACCCCGACGGGATCCTGACATGTGTGGCATCGTCGGTATCAGCGGCATGGAGAAGGCCGCCTCCCAGGCGTACCTCTCCCTGTACGCCCTGCAGCACCGCGGGCAGGAGGCTGCCGGCATCGTGGCCTTCGACGGAACGACCACCCGCTCGCACAAGGGACGTGGCCTCGTCTCCGAGGTCTTCGACGCCCAGGCGCTGGCGCGGCTCCGTGGCCACACCGCTGTCGGGCACGTCCGGTACTCGACGGCAGGGGGCCAGGACATCGTCAACGCTCAGCCCCTCACGGCTCGCTTCTCGAGAGGCGACCTGGCGCTCGCGCACAACGGGAACCTGACCAACCATCTCGATCTCCGAAATCGCCTGGTCGAGGAGGGGGCGATCTTCCGCTCGTCCGCGGACTCCGAGACGCTCGTCCACCTCATCGCCAAGTCCAGGCACGACACGGTGGACACCCAGGTCGACGATGCACTCTCGCACCTGGAGGGCGCGTTCTCGATCATCATGTCGATCGACTCGACGATCTTCGCGGCACGGGACCCTCGAGGCTTCCGGCCCCTCGTGCTCGGCCGAAAGGGCGACGGGCACGTCGTGGCGAGTGAGACGTGCGCGCTCGACATCCTCGGGGCGGAGTACGTCCGCGACGTCGAGCCCGGAGAGGTCATCAAGATCCACGACGGCAAGGTGGAGCATCTTCGCTCGCTCAAGCCGGCGGATCATCAGGCACCCTGCATCTTCGAGCTCGTGTACTTCGCCCGTCCGGACTCCCGCATCTGGGACGAGAGCGTCGACCACGCGCGGCGTGAGTTCGGAAGACAGCTGGCCCGAGAGCACCCGGTCGAGGCGGACGCCGTCATGGCCGTGCCGGACAGCGCCAACTCCGCGGCGCTGGGCTTCGCCGAGGAGAGCGGCATTCCGTTCGAGCTGGGTCTCCTGCGCAACCACTACGTCGGGCGCACGTTCATCCAGCCGCAGCAGGAAGACCGCGACTTCGGGGCGCGCATGAAGTACAATCCGGTCCGCGAGGTGATCGACGGGAAGCGCGTCGTCATCGTCGACGACTCGCTCGTGCGGGGCACGACGTCACGGAGCCTGGTGCGCATGCTTCGTCAGGTCGGCGCCAAGGAGGTGCACTTCCGCATCGGCTCGCCACCGGTGAGGTGGCCATGCTTCTATGGCATCGACATGCCGACGCGCGCCGAGCTCATCGGCTCTTCGCTGGAGATCCCGGAGATCGAGGCGGAGCTCGGCGTGGACACGCTCGGCTACCTCTCGTTGGAAGGGATGGTCGGCGCCGTCGCCAAAGGTGAGCCCTACTGTACCGCGTGCTTCTCGGGTGAGTACCCGGCGACGCTCGTCGACGTCGAGAAGGGCCTCGCCTCGCCCGAGGGACCGCGTCGGTGCTGAGCCTCCCGGGGCCGGAGCCGAGCTCACCCCCCAGGGAGCGGAAGTAGGCCTGCCCGTGGGCCCTCGTCAGGCCCCCGCACCGTCGACGGAGGCCCTCCGTCGACTCCCCAAGCCCGAGCTGCACGTCCACCTCGACGGGTCCCTGCGCCCAACGACAATGGTGGAGCTGGCCGCCGACCGGGGCGTGACCCTACCGGCCCCCGACGCCGAAGGCCTGGCCGACGCGATGTTGGTCCGCCGAGCGATGAGCCTCGAGCAGTACCTCGAGGGCTTCGCGGTGACGCTCTCACTGATGCAGGACGCCGAGGCGCTGGACCGCATCGCATGCGAGCTCGTCGAGGACTGCGCCGCGGACGGTGTCACCCACCTCGAGGTGCGCTTCTGCCCGGCGCTATGCACGGAGAAGTCGCTCACATCGTCCGACGTGCTCGACGCGGTGCTCGCCGGGCTGGCGCGTGGAAGCTCCGTGCACTCGGTCGAGTCCCGCGTGATCGTGTGCGCGCTCCGCAGCCTGCCCCCGTCGGCCTCGCAGGAGATGGTCGAGCTGGCGCTCGCCTACCAGGACCGCGGGGTATGCGCGTTCGACCTCGCGGGCTCCGAGGCCGGACATCCGGTGCACGACCACGCCGCGGCGCTGGACATCGCAGCCCGCGGCCGTCTTCCCGTCACGATCCACGCCGGCGAAGCGTACGGACCGGCTTCGATCCGAGAGGCCATCGAGATCGGCCATGCGCGGCGCATCGGTCACGGCACCCGCCTCCAGGAGGATGCGGACCTGGTGCGGACGGTCCGTGACGCTGGGGTCGCCCTGGAAGTGTGCCTGACCTCGAACGTCCAGACGGGCGTCACCCCCTCTTACCGTGCCCATCCTCTGCGACGCTACTTCGACGAGGGGATCCGCGTGTGTCTCTGCACCGACAACCGTCTCATGTCCGGCGTGACGCTCACCCGGGAATACGAGCACGCGCGCGACGCTCTGGGCTTCTCGTGGTCGGAGTTGGCGTCCGTCGCCCGCATGGGCTTCGAGTGCGCTTTCGTGCCCGACGGCGCACGGGCGGCACGACTGGCGGACCTGGAGGCGGTGCTGACCCGGCAGAGATGAGCTGCGGTCTCGCCGGGCCCTAGTCCTTCCCTGCGAGGTAGCGCTCGGCCAGGTCCACGAACTCCGCCGAGCCCATGTACATAGGGGTGCGCTCGTGCAGCGACGCGGGAACGATCTCCATGAGACGCCTGTGCCCATCGCTGGCCTTGCCGCCGGCCTGCTCGACGATCATGGCCATGGGCGCCGCCTCGTAGAGGAGTCGCAGCTTGCCCTTCGGGGCTTCCTGATCGGCCGGATACATGAAGATTCCCCCCTGCAGGAGGGTCCGATGGATATCCGCGACGAGGGACCCGATGTAGCGGGATCCGAATCCACCCTCGCCCTTGAGGTAGGACACGAGTCGCTGCTGCTCGGGGGACCAGCGGCGGTAGTAGGCCTCGTTGATGGAATAGACCTTCTTGGGGGGGGACGGAATCCGCATCTGCGGATGGCTCAGGAGGAACTCCCCGATGGACGGATCGAGCGTGAAGCCGTGCACCCCGGCCCCGCTCGTGTAGACCATCATCGTCGACGAGCCGTACAGCACGTAGCCGGCGGCCACCTGCTTCGTGCCGGCCTGGAGCGCGTCCTCGAGAACGCCGCGCTCCCCCTTGGTGCGCTTCCGATGGATGCTGAAGATCGTCCCGATGGAGACGTTCACGTCGATGTTGGACGATCCGTCCAGCGGGTCGAAGATCACGACGTACTCGCCCGCCTCGAACTTCGACGGGATCGGGATGATCTCCTCGCTCTCCTCGGAGGCCATGCACGCCACGTGGCCCGTGTGGTCCAGCGCGCGCACGACGACCTGGTTCGCGAACACGTCGAGCTTCTGTTGCTCCTCGCCGTGAACGTTCTCCTCGTCGGCCGAGCCCAGGATGTCCACGAGGCCGGCCTTGTTGACCTCCCTCGAGATGACCTTCGCGGCGAGCGCAATGTCGATCAGGAGGTCCGTGAAGGCGCCGGTCGCTTCCGGATGCAAGCGCTGCTGGTCGACCAGGAAACGCGATATCGTCACCACATGACTCTGAAGCATGGCACCCAAGGTCTCGCCCTCCCCGCGGGGGGTCAACGGCGGGCCGAAACGGAGTAGCTGCCGTCCCTGCGACCCAGCACGGTGATGGTGCCTTCCCGGTCGGTTCGGTGGACCTCCACGCCATGGTCCTCGAGGCGCCGGAGGACCTCCGGTGCAGGGTGTCCGTAGCGGTTGAAGCGCCCGACGGAGACCAGGCCCAGACGCGGCCTCGCCGAGTCGAGAAGAGCAGGATCGGTCGACGTATCGCTCCCATGATGCCCGACCTTGAGAACCTCGAGCGCACCGTCGAAGTCGGTGGCCACGAGACGGTCGACGTCCTTGTAGGCGTCGCCGGTCAGGAGCACGTCGAAGTCACCGAGCGAAGCGAGGAGCACGACCGACGAGGCATTCGCCTCCACATCGGGCGAGAGCCCCACCGGCGGGTAGAGGACCCTGACACCGAGGTCCCCCAGGACGATGCTGTCGCCTGCGCGGGCGGCCCTCCAGGGCACACTCCGCGCGTCCGCCTCGGAGAGCGCCTCCACGAAGGCGTCCTTCCCCGCCGGTAGCCCGGGATCGTAGACGACGCCGACCTCGAACGACTCCAGCACAGCGGCGGCACCCCCGATATGGTCCAGATCCGGGTGCGTGAGAACCAGGGCCTCCAGCCTGCCGATGCCGCGCGACCTGAGCGCCCGCACCACCGGATGCCCGGCTGGACCGACGCCGTCCGAGGCGGGGCCGGTATCGACCAGCAGCCAACGACCGTCCGGACTTCGCAGCGCGATCGCGTCCCCCTGTCCCACGTCGATCATGACGACCTCCGCCGCACCACGCCCCTGCAGCGCCAACAGGACCGGCCACGCGACCACCCCACAAGCGACGTAGACGGCCGTGAGCGTGCGCCGCGCTCGCCGGCCCACCCCGGGCCGCCGGGCCACCCACAAAGCGGCCAGGACGCCGGCAACGCCGCCTACGACGGTGCCGCGGGTGATCCAGACACTGGCCCAGGGCACCGAGCCGGCGGACCGGGAGAGCCACTCCAACGC
>JASFUR010000041.1:0-13281 GCA_050050215.1 Gemmatimonadota bacterium | reverse complement strand
GACGTCCGCGTCGTCAGGCGACTCCACATTCAGCGCATCCTCGTCGAAGTAGTCCAGCTTGTGTAGCGGCATCACGACGCCCGACAGGATATTCAGCAGGGCACCGGCGGTTCACTGCCTTGCCCTTCTGATGAGCTGTGCAGCGGTGCGCGAGTCGGACGTCTGGAATACCTGGTTCACCGAGCCGTACGTCTCCTCGCTCCCGCAGCTGACGCCAGCCCCCGGGGGAGACCGGTTCCCGAGGCAACGGCCAGGGAGCTCGATCGCACCGAACCGGTCGACCGAGTGGCGTCCCTCAAGGCTGCGAGGATAGTCTCTCCCCATGCGATCCCGACTCTTCCCCGCCGCCCGGCTGATCGTCACCGGAGCGGCGGTGGCTACGGCGCTCACCGGCGCCACGACCTCGCGGGCCCAGTCGATCGCGCCCGACAGCGTGACCACCGTCTTCGTCAGTGACACGATCGCCGACTTCGGGGCCGTGGGTGGGGTCGCGGTCGACCAGCTCGGCTACGTCCACATCGCCGACTTCCGCAACGCCGTGTGGCGCCTCTCACCGGACGGCGAGCTCATCAAGTTGGCGGATGGGCTGTACGGTGCGTCGGGCAACGCCATCGGCCCGCGAGGCTACCTCTACCAGTCGAGCTTCTACGGCAACTACGTCTCGAGGATCTCTCGCACCGGCGAAGTCGAGACCTGGGCGTCCGAGGGCCTGAGCGGGCCCGTCGGGATCGCAGCCGCGCCCGACGGAAGCCTGTTCGTAGTCAACTGCAGCGGCGGATACATCTCACGCGTCGCGCCCGACCGGACGGTCACCGAGTTCGCACGCAGCGACATGATGGCGTGCCCCAACGGCATCACCTTCGACGACCGGGGCGACCTCTACGTCGTGAACTTCAACAACCCGTCGGTGCTGCGCGTCACACCGGACGGCACGGTATCCAAGCTCGTCGACGTTCCGGGCGCGGGCGGAAACGGACACGTCACGTTCATGCGCGGCGCGCTCTTCGTCACGCAGTTCAGGGGAAACCAGATCTTCCGGGTGCAGCGCGACGGCACGTACGCCCCCATCGCCGGCACCCGCGCCCCCGGCACGACGGACGGCCCTGCCCTCGAGGCGACGTTCACGAAGCCGAACGGGATCGGGGCCAGCCCGACGGGAGACGCGCTGTGGGTGAACGACCTGACGACGGGACCCGGCGTCGGTCGCGGGATCAACGTCGTATCTCTGCGGAAGATCCGGCTTGTGTCCCTGCAGGACGTGCTCCTGGCGGTCGATCCGGCGGATGGTCCGGAGGGGATCCGCGCCGCGTACGCGGCCTATCGTGAGGCCCGACCGGACGAGGACAGTAGCGCCGGCGCCATCGGGCTCGGCTACCAGTGGCTCACCGGCGGTCGGTTCGCCGACGCGCTGGCTCTCTTCGAGCTGAATGCCGAGAGCTACCCATCCGACGCCAACGCCCAGTTCCACCTCGGCGAGGCGTACCGCTACACCGGACAGAACGAGCGCGCGGCCGCCCAGTACCGGCGGGTGCTGGAGCTCGATCCGGATCACCCGCAGGCGGGTTCACGATTGGCGCAGGTGAGCTAGCGGGGCGCCCGCGTTTGCAGCGCCCGAACCCCAGGAATACGTTGGCCGGATTCACTCCTGGGAGGCCCCATGAACCGGTCCGGCCACACGTTCGTCGCACTCTTCGCCGTCTGGCTGCTCGCGGCTCTGGGCCCGGCCCCCACCACGGCCCAGCTCTCGGGCCTCGAGAACGGCGAGTGGCACTACCTCGGCGGTGACGCGGGACACACGCGCTCGAACCCCGGTCTGACCCAGATCGACGCGTCGAACTTCGCCGACCTCGAGGTCGCGTGGATCTTCCGGGGCAACAACTTCGGACCCATCGCCGAGTTCACCGCGCGCTCCACGCCCGTCTACGCCGACGGTGTCCTCTACACCGTGTTCGGAGGGCGCCGGCAGGTCGTGGCGATCGACCCGGCCACCGGGGAGACGCTCTGGACGTTCCGGGAGCCGCAGACGATGCGGTTCCTGCGCTCTCCCCGCGCAGACTTCGGCAAGGGAGTCGCATACGCCGAGGTCGACGGCCGCGGCGTCGTCTTCATCACGTCTCCCGCCTACTTCCTCTGGGCGCTCGATGCGAAGACCGGTCGTCCGCTGGAGGGCTGGGGCTCACCGGTCGGGCTCGACGACTTCTCCGACACGGGCGTCGTCGATCTGATCCCGACCTTGGTGGGTGACTGGGGGCCTTGGCAGGACTACGTGGCGGCCGGAGGCGAGTACGACCCGGACCTGGGCGTACCGCAGGAGCTCGGCATGGTGACCGCGTCGTCGCCGCCCATCGTCGTGAATGGAGTGGTCGTGGTGCTCGTCGGGCACGAGCCGAGCTACGACCAGACGCGCATCGAGAACGTGCCGGGGGACATCCAAGGCTTCGACGCGCGCACGGGCGAGTTCCTCTGGAAGTTCCACGTGATCCCGCGCCCGGGAGAGTATGGGCACGAAACGTGGGAGAACGACGCCTGGCGCTGGTCGGGCGACATGTCGACGTGGGCACCGGCCGCGGCCGATCCTGATCTGGGGCTCGTCTACCTGGTCACGAACGCGTCCACGGTCCAGGCCTACACAGGCCACCGGCCCGGATACAACCTCTTCGGCGGAAGCGTGCTCGCCCTCGACGTCCGCACGGGCGAGCGCCGGTGGCACTACCAGATCCACCACAGCGACCAGTGGAACTACGACATCCCCACCGCGCCGATTCTCATGGATCTGACCGTGGATGGCGAGCCCATTCCGGCGCTCATCCAGAACACCAAGCAGGGCCTCATCTTCGCGCTGAACCGCGAAACCGGGGAGCCGATCTGGCCCATCGTCGAGCGACCCGTCATGCAGACGCAGGTGCCCGGCAACTACACGGCGCCCACGCAGCCATACCCGACGCGTCCCGAGCCGCTCGACCCCATCGTCGTCGACGGCATCACGGACGACTTCGTCATCGACTACACACCCGAGCTGCGGGAGCGGGCTCTCGACATCCTGAGCGAGTTCAACGTCGGCGGGCTCTACGTGCCGTCGCTACCCTGGCCGCACGACAACGAATACAGGAACAACGTCGGCTGCATGGGCGGCGTGAACATCTACCATCCGCCGGCGGCTGATCCGTCGACGGGAATCCTGTACGCATCGCACAACCGTGCGTGCAGCGCGCCGTCGTTCCTCGTGCCGACGAACGGGGTCGACGAGCCCAAAGGGCTGCCCGGGCTGAGCGCGGAAAGCTGGCGCGGCCGCGAGCGTCATACGCCGACCACAGGCACGACCGTCGCGGCGTATGCGCCCGGAGGCCCCCGCGAGTCACTTCCGACCATCGACGGCCTGCCGGTCTACAAGCCGCTCTATCAGGGCCTCGCCGCCTACGACATGAACACGGGCGAGAAGCTCTGGGACGTCCCGGTCGGCCAGACGCCCGAGCGCATCCGGGAGCACCCACTCCTGCAGGGCGTGGACGTGCCGGAGACGGGAGGAACCGGCTTCTCGATCCAGATGGTCGTCGGCGACCTGCTCGTGCAAACGACCGAGGACCTACGAGGAAACACCGAGCGGAGCGAGAACGGACTCGCCTTGCTCCATGCACGGGACAAGCGGACCGGCGAGATCCTGGCGAGCGTCGAGCTTCCAGCGCCCGGGCAATACGGCATGATGAGCTACATGCACGAGGGGAAGCAGTACATCGTGCTGCAAGCCGGCAGTGCGAAACAGGGAGCACCTGGCTCGCTGGTCGCGCTCACGCTGCCGTGACCGGGCGCCTCCCGGACCCGGGAGGCGCCGCTCGCTCCAACCGAGGAACGCCGATCGACCCCTCAGGCGACAATGGGCGGACGCGTGATCAGCATCGGGAGCGTGCTCGAACGGAGAATCTTGTCCGCCACGCTGCCCAGCACCGTGCGTTTCACCCCGCCGTAGCCGTGCGTAGCCATCGCGATGACGTCGGCATCCAGGTGCTCGGCGGATCGCACGATCGCCGCCGCGGGGTGGTTACCGCGCTCGACGTGTACGTGCACGTCCAAGCCGTCCCGGCTCAGCTCCTCGGCGAGACCTTGCAGATACCCCAGGGCCGCGTCGATCGGTGGCACGGGCCGCTCGCGCAGCTCCGCGAGCACGGGCCAGCTCCTCGACTCACCGGATCGGACCACGCGAGCCAGCGTGATTCTGGCGTTCTCGGCCTTGGCCAGCTCGGCGGCGGGCCCGATCGCACACTCGGCCAGTTCGGATCCGTCCAGCGGAACGAGGATGTGGCCGATCGGCCCACGCTCGACGGGGCTTTCCTCCTCCCGGGGATGGACGACGAACAGCGGCACGTTGGTGTGGCGCACGATCTCGTCCGTCACGCTGCCTAGCCAGAGCCTGTTGACCCCGGTGTAGCCGTGCGTGGTCAGGAAGATCATGTCCGAGTGCACCTCGTCGGCGTATTCGGCGATCTCCTCGGCGATCTCCCCGTCCTTCAGCACCTTCGCATCGGACGGTGCCCCGTCCCCCGCGAGACGGCTCGCAAGGTCGGTGAGGTACTTCTCCTCCTGCTCACGGTACGCGTCGTCGTACTCCCGGAGATCCACGCCCTCGTACTGGAACTGGGTGTTGCCGAGGAGATGCTCGGGCTCGTACGGCACGTGCACGTGAGCGAGGTGCAACGCGGCTCCCGTGGCGCGGGCGATCTCGCCCGCGAACGGCAAGATGTCCTCGCTGAACTTGGATCCATCCAGCGGGACCAGAAGTGAGCGAAGCATCGTGCTACCCTCCTCCGCCCCGCTGCCGCGGGACGCGACAGGAAACATGCCTTACTCAAGCTAGGGGGCGTGTCGGCTCGACCGGAGTCGGGGATCGCCCGGCGCGACTGTGGGACATGTCCCCCCTCCGCCTTGCCTTCGGGCCGAACCCTCGACACCGTGTCCGGCCGAAGCCCTCGGAGGATCCGTGATCGCTCGACCGTTCCATCTACGCTCGAGTGCCCTGTGTGCACTCTTGGTACTCGCCGCCTGTGGCGGTGGCTCCACCCTGCGCCAGGGCGCGTCGATCGACGATGTGGCCTCGCCACCGAGGCTCATCAACGGTGACGAGGTGGAGGCCGCCATCGAGGCGGCATACCCTCCCCAGCTGCGGGACGCGGGCATCGGGGGAGTCGTACGCCTCAGCTTGCTCGTCGGACGGGACGGCGTCCCCATCGACTCGCGACTGCTGCGAACGTCGGGGAGCGCCGACCTGGACCGGGCCGCACGGCGCGTGATCCCCGTCCTGCGCTTCAGCCCCGCGCTGAACCGCGGAGGGGAGCCGCTCGAGGTGTGGGCGTCCTTCCCGATCGTGTTCGGAGGGTCCTGACCCGGCGCCTACCGGCTACCGTGCCACCCACGGTGGCTCGATCAACAGCTCTGGATCCGCGTCCGGCTTCGGCACGAACTTCTGCGTGCGGCCGTACTGGTTGTCACCACCGTAGAGGTTGCCGTCCGAGTCGACCGAGAACGTGTGTACCTCGAGGTATCCGTCCGGCAAGTCACGCGGGACGATCCACGTGTACTTGTAGTTCCCCTCGAAGTCGAAATTCACGAAGCGCAGCGGCGTCAGGTCGGTGATCCAGAGATCGTTCTCGTTGACGACGATGTCGAGCGGCAGCGTGAGGCCGTCCCAGGTATCGACGAACTCGAGGCTCCCCGGATCGTCCGTGGTCCGGAAGACGTTGATGCGCCCGCCCGACCGATCCAGCCCGAAGACCCGGCCACCCGGCCCCACCGCGACCGCGTGGACACCGTTGAACTGACCGGGCGCGTCGCCGTGGCCACCCACCTCACCGAGATAGTTGCCCTCGTGGTCGAGGATCATGATCCGGTGGTTGTCTAGCCCATCCGCGACCAGCACCCGGCCGTCGGGAAGGAACGCCACGTCCTGGGGGCGGCCGAAGTGCGTACCGTCGTGACCCGGCACGCCCTTCTCTCCGAGCGTCATCTTCAGCTCGCTGCCGTCGTTCGCGAAGACGTAGATCTGGTGGAACGTCTCGTTGATGACCCAGACGTCGTGGTCGGGATCGTACGGGTCGATCCGGATGCGGTGCGGCCCCGGGCCGGCCGACGCCTGGCACAGGTAGTCCCACTGTGACCACAGCTCCCGGAGCGAGCCGTCCCCGTGCAGCGTGTAGATGCAGTTGCGCCAGGTCCGCCGCGCCGTGTCGCTGAGGACGTTGATGCCGAGCGTGCCGGCGTTCTGGTGGAAGTCCTCCGGCACCGGCCACGGGAGCCGGGTCTCGCCGCGCATGAGCACGAAGATGCGGTCGGGCGACTCGGCGAAGACGCCGGAGTTGCCGCCGAACGCGTACCCCGGCTGCTGGAACGGCTTGTGCCAGTCAGACACGACGTCGTACGGGCTCGGGCCGATGGGTCCGCGCGCGTTGCCGTTCCCTTCCTGGGCCGCCGCCGAAGTCGGAAGGATCGCCAGGGCGGCGGCCGCGGCCGCGAACGCCACGCGTCTCGGGATCGGATTCATCGGGTGTTCCTCTTGGAGGTCGGGCTGACTTGCGGCCCTTACGGTGGGGGTCGGAAGCGTGTCCGGCAACGGTGTGGGATACACGCGATGGGCGCGCGTGCTCCCCCCCTACAGCGGGGCCCCGGTCACGGTCGACGCCCCGGTCGGGCAGCTGCCGCCCGGTCCGATCCAACTCCACGCCTCGGTACCGTTCAGGCTGTTCGTCCCGATGGTGAGCGTGTAGGCCGTGACCGTCGTTCCGCCGTCCTCGTCGTAGGAGCCCGAGAAGGTGATCTCGTTGCCGGCGCGGCCCCCCGTCAACGACACGGACCCCGACTCCGAAGACCACTCGGCGGTCGCGGTGACCACGCTCCCCTCCTGTGTGATCAACGCGTTGATGACCTCCACGGGTTCGAGCTCCTCGCCGTCACACACGCCCGACGTGGTCGTCACGTCCACGGTGAGCTGCCAGAACCCTTCGAAGTCGGATCCGTCGCCCTCGTCGCCCGTGGGGGATCCGCCACACGCGGAGACGAGCGTGATCAGGATCGTGGGCAGGTACCGGCGGATGGTGTCGGGGCAAGGGGCCAAGGGGGGGCTCCTAGATGGGGTGGATCGCGATCTTGGGGCAGACGGACGGGGCGAGCAAGTGCGGCCGCCCCCGCCCCGGGCACGGACGGCCAGGACCGGGCTCAGCCCGCCAGCTCCCTCGCGAGTCGCGGTAGCACCGCCCCCACGCGACCCTCCACCTTGACCGACGCCAGCTCGTCGGCACGGGTCTCACCGAGGTTCACGATGGCGATTGGAATATCGGCCTTCTGCGCTCCGTACACGAAGCGCCGTCCGGAGAAGACGGTGAGCGACGAGCCGATCACCAGGAGCGCGTCGGCCTGCTCCAGCACGGTCCATGCGGCTTCCACCCACGGCTTCGGCACGTTCTCCCCGAAGAAGACGACGTCCGGCTTGAGGACACCGTCACAAGCTCTGCAGGCAGGCACGCGGAAGCTGGCGAGCCGATCGGTCGGGAGCTCGGCGTCGCCGTCCGGAGCATGCTCCACGTCCACTCCGTTGCCGGTGGCGAGTCCCTCGAACCACCTGCCATTCAGCGACATGAGGCTGGCCTGAAAGTCGATCCGACGCACGGTCTCTTCACAGTTCAGGCACCGAACGCGAGACAACGAGCCGTGGAGCTCCACGACCCGACTGCTTCCCGCGGCGTGGTGCAACCCGTCCACGTTCTGCGTGATCACACCGGACAGCACCCCCGCGCGCTCGAGGTCGGCGAGCGCGTGGTGCGCGGCATTGGGTCTGGCCGAAGAGAAGACCGGCCAACCCACGGCACTCCGGCTCCAGTAGCGCGCCCTCCCCACCGGGCTACCCACGAACTCCTTGTACTGCATAGGCTTGCGTGTCCGCAGGCGCCCCTCGGGACCGCGGTAGTCGGGAATGCCGGACTCGGTGCTGCATCCGGCTCCGACCAGGGCGGCGGTGCGGCGGCCGCGCAGCAGGCTCACGAGGTCGCCGAGGGCCTCGTCGTCGGTTGGATCGGCCGTGGCCGGGAAGGTCGTTTCCATCTTCGAAATATATCGACATGGGCTTCCCGTGCCGGACAAGACACCGCACACCGCTCCCCTTGCTTACCGAGAGGTAGGCTCGTACCGTTCCCTCGGTAACCGAGAGTAACACGAGCTGGAGCTTGCCCGATGCCGAAGCCGGACACCGACATGATCCGGGGCACGCTGGACATGCTGATCCTCAAGGTGGTGGGCATGGAGCCGATGCACGGCTGGGGTATCTCCGAGCGCATCCAACAGATGTCGGAAGACGCGCTCCGTGTGAATCAGGGCTCGCTCTACTCCTCCTTGCACCGTCTCACGCGTGAGGGATGGATCAAGTCGGAGTGGCGTGAGACGGAGAACAACCGCCGGGCCAAGTACTACTCGCTGACCCGGGCGGGAGAGAAACAACTGGGACTCGAGCACCGTCAATGGAGTCGCCTGGCGGGTGCGGTGGATCGGATCATGGAGATGACCTAGGACGGGTCGGGGGGGACGATGCGTTGGGCGAGCGATCTGTGGTTCCGGGTGCGGGCGATCTTCGGCCGAGACGCCATGCAGCGTGATCTCGAAGAGGAGATCGCGTTCCACATCGAGATGGAGGCGCGCAAGCTCCGCGCGGCGGGCATGTCTCCGGCGGAGGCGAAGCGCTCAGCCCGCCTCGCCTTCGGGGGCGAGGACCGATTCAAGGAGTCGGCTCGCGAATCATGGGGCGTGGGGGCCCTGACGGATCTCGCCGGGGATCTCCGCTACGCCGCGCGTCAGCTCCGGAAGCACCCCGCCTTCAGCACCCTCGCGGTGATCACCCTGGCGCTGGGCATAGGCGGCACGGTCGCGCTCTTCTCGGTCGTCTACGGGGTGATGCTCCGGCCGCTGCCCTTCGAGGACGAGGGGCGGATCGTCACGTGGTGGCAGGACTACAGCTGGCGGGGCCAGGAGTTCGACTACATCACGGACTACGCGACCGCGTACGAGAGCCTCGCCGCCTACTCCAGCAGCAGCTACACCCTGCGCGGCGAGACGTCGACCTCCTTCCTCATGGGGACTCCGTCCACGGTCGAGCTCTTCGACGTCCTCGGCGCGCACGCCCTCCTGGGACGCACGTTCGAGCCTGGCGAGGACCGGCCGGGCGCCGAGCCGGTGGTGATCCTCAGCCACGGGCTCTGGCAGGGAGAGTTCGGTGGAGATCCGGCAATCATCGGGCGCAGGATCAGCTTGGACGGCACGCTGACGACGGTGGTCGGCGTCATGCCGAGGGACTTCTACTTCCCCACCCCGGCCGCGGACGTCTACGTCCCCCTCGACATGGACCCGGGTGACCCGATGTACGAGAGCAACGGGTGGCTGGTTCTGACCGGTCGGCTGCGCGACGGGATCACCGACGCAGAGGTACAGGAGAACCTCGATCAGATCACCGCCGCGCTGGGCCAGCGATACCAGTATCCGGAGGCGTGGGACAAGACGCGCAACGCCTACGTAACGCCGATCCGCGAGTACCTCCTCGGGGACGTCGAGCCCGCGCTGCTGCTCCTTCTCTCGGCCGTCGGCGTTCTGCTCCTCATGGCCTGCGCCAACGTGAGCGCGCTCATCCTGACCAAGACCGCGGATCGCACTCGGGAGATGTCCGTCCGGTCGGCTCTGGGCGCCGGCAGGCTGCGCGTCGCTCGGCAGATCCTGACCGAGACGGTCCTGTTGGGGATCGTGGCCGGAGTGGTCGGCGTGGCTCTGGCGTCGGGACTTTTCGACCTCCTCACGGCGAGCCTCCCGATCGACCCCGCGTTCCGCCGTACCCTGCACCTCAACTGGATCTCCCTGCTCGCGGGGCTTGGGCTCTCGGTCGCCGTGGGCAGCCTCATTGCGCTCGCCCCCATCCGGAAGATCCTCAGGGGGGACCTCGCCGGCGCATCGTTCTCGGACCGCACCGGTGGAACAGCCAGTTCGGGCGGCAATCGGATGCAGAACGTCCTCGTCCTCGCGGAGGTGCTGCTCGCGGTGGTCCTCGTCACCGGCGCGAGCCTGCTCGTGCGGACCGTCGGCCAGCTCCGCTCCCTCGACCTGGGCCTGGACCCGGAGGGCGTCCTGGCGGTGAACGTCCTGCTGCCGGAGCAGGAGACGACGCCGGAGGACAACCGGGCCTTCTTCACCGCCCTTCTCGACCGAACCCGGGCACTACCGGGTGTCGAGACGGCAGGCCTCATCGCCCGCCTGCCTCTCCGCGACGGAGGATGGCAGGGCACCATCGAGATCCCGGACCGACCCGATCTCTCGGGCGCACGCAAGCCGAATGCCATGTATCGGCCCGTCACGCCGGGGACCTTCGACGCGCTCGGAGCCCACCTCGTGGCTGGCCGCGGCATCGAAGAGACCGACCGCGCCGACGGTCCGTACGTGGTGGTCATCAACGAGTCGTTCG
Organism: Gemmatimonadota bacterium; assembly: GCA_050050215.1. Lineage (GTDB taxonomy): Bacteria > Gemmatimonadota > Gemmatimonadetes > Longimicrobiales > Gaopeijiaceae > UBA2982. The sequence continues at coordinate 2,804 of JASFUR010000041.1, read as the reverse complement.
CCCGGCAGATCTGGGGGGAGGAGAACCCCGTTGGGCGCACCTTCACGGATCACCTCGACCACCAGGCGGAGGTCGTGGGCGTCGTCCGGGACATCTCCCTCGAGACCATGATCGGCCAGCAGCCCATGGCGGTCTACTATCCGTGGTCCCAGTCGCTGGACGGCGAAGGCTACGGGATCCTACTCGCTCGCACGAACGGCACGGCGGCCACTCTCGCCGCGCCCCTGCGGGACCTCATCCACGAGCTCGACGTGAGGGCAGCCATCGGGAGCGTCCAGAGCATGGAGGACGCCGTCGAAGCCGAGATGGCGGAGCCCCTCCGCCTCCGCTTCTACCTGGGGCTCTTCAGCCTCCTCGGACTCGTCATGGGAACGGTCGGCGTCTACGGGGTCGTCTCATACTCGGTACATCGCCGCCGAACCGAGTTCGGGGTCCGGATGGCGCTCGGCGCGCAGCCCCGGCGGCTTCTGGGGACGGTGATCCGACAGGGGATGCTCCCCGTGGCGCTCGGCGTGCTCGCGGGGTGTGGAGCTGCCCTCATCGCGACGCGGGCCCTCTCGGGCTTTCTCTACGAGGTCGAGCCGACGGACGCAGCGAGCTTTCTCGCAGCCGCGGGTACCCTGTTGGCGGTCGGCATCGTCGCCGCGGCCATCCCCGCCATCCGCGCAGGCTCCACGGACCCCGCGGTGGCGCTCAGGTCCGACTGAGCTCCGACTCGAAGCCCTCGCGCCAACTGGCGTGGGTGGGCCTCCATGCGAGCTCGCGCTTGGCCTTGGCGTTCGACACTCCCCGCTGTCGCGTCATAAAGAACACGCCGAAGGCGCCCGCTCCGAGTCGGCCGAGCAGTCTGGGAACGCGGCGAGGCGGCCGGGCTCCGAGGATGCGTGCGTACTCGGGCAGCCAGGTGGCCAGAGGCGCCGGATCGTCGTCAACCACGTTGTAGACGCCCGCCCCACCCTGCTCGAGCGCCGCCACGGTCGCCGTCGCCGCATCGTCCACATGGACGAACGACCAGACGCCCGCCCCGTCGCCAATGATCGGGACACGGCGACGTCGCACGTCGTCGGTGAAGGTGCCCTCGGCGGAGTAGGCCGTCCCAGGACCGTACAGGTGGCCGTACCGGAGCACGATGCCTTCCAGCCCGTGCGCTTCCAGGACGAGCTCCTCCGACTCCAGTGCCGCGTCCACGATGGGGCTGAACGAGCTGGGAGCGTCCACGTAGAGGGGCTCGTCCTCGCCGGCAGGGTCACCATGATCCGGTCGATAGATGAACGCGATGGTCTGGGTCAGGAAGCGGCGGGAACCGGCCTCCAACGCAGCACGCACGAGGGTGCCCGTCGCCTCCCTGCGTAGGCGGTTCGTGGCCGCCAGGGACTCGACGACACGGCGGGGATCGATCCTGTCGGGAATGCTCGTCAGCTGGTTGATGACGGCATCGGGCGCCGACTCCAGGACGGCCCGTCTGAGCACATCGGCATCGAGCGCGTCCGCGACCGCGGGCTCGGCGCCCAGGTCACGCGCGGCACCCGCCCGACCCTCCGACCTCACGAGCGCGGTCACTTCATGTCCGGCACCGACCAGCAATGGAACCAGCCGGCGACCGATGGCTCCCGTCCCACCCGCGATGAAGATCTTCACCTCGACTCCCCGGGGACCGGCTTGCGCCTCCCGTCGAAGCATCGTTCTGTACACCCATGACCCTCGCACGCCTCACCGCATCCGCGCTAGCCCCGCTGCTGATCACCGCGCCGCTCGCGGCGCAAAACGCACCCCCCACGCCGTGCCGGGACGGGGCGCGCTTCGACGAGTTCGACTTCTGGGTCGGCGAGTGGGACGTGTTCGTCGACACCGACAGGCAGGCCGGGACGAACCGGATCGAGAAGGTCGAGGAGGGCTGCCTCCTCATCGAGCACTGGACGGGCGCCGCCGGAGGAACCGGCACCAGCGTCAACTTCTACGACCGCGGGCGGGGCGTCTGGCGCCAGCTCTGGGTGAGCAGCAACGACGTCGTGATCGAGATCGAGGGCGGGCTCAGGGGCGATTCGATGGTGCTGGAAGGCACCTTGACGAGCACGCAGGGTCGGAGCCAGCCCTTCCGGGGCACGTGGACCCCGAACCCGGACGGAAGCGTCCGGCAGCACTTCGAGATCTCGGAAGACGACGGCCGTACGTGGTCCACCTGGTTCGACGGCAGGTACGTTCGACAGGGTTGATCAGCGCGGGGACTCGCAGATCGGGCACACCTGCATCTCCGGCTCGCGCCCGAGCCGCACGGTCTCCGGGCCGAACACCACGAGTCGATCCTCGATGGTGTCGTGGACGGCGACGGTCATCGTCAGGTCGATCCCTTCCACGACGCCGGCCAGCTCGGCCGGCATGGGCGGCCCCACCACGATGGGATAGGCCTGCAGGACGTACTCGCCCGAGATGCTGAAGCGCCCGTCCTCGTCCAGGTCGATGGGGACCGGGAAGTTCCCGTAGGTGCAGCCGAAGTGCACGTGGGCGATCGTGTCGTTGACAATGAGCCCGGCGTCGTCTCCGCCCCAGGTGCCGCGCGTGAGCGTGTCCCCGGGGCCGAAGGACGCTTCCTTGCAGGTCGCGGCCGCAATCACCCCCGCCAGGACGGCCAGCAGGGCTATCAGGTGGCGATGCGACTTGAACGGCACGGTCGAGCTCAGTCGGCTGAAGGAACGAATGGAGGCACCGCCGGAGCGGCCACCCGTCCATGGAAACGTCCGAGGCCGCCGCGACGTGACGCCTACGCGTCGGCGTACGGCTCCTCGAGCCGGTACTCGGGGTGTGCC
>JASFUR010000040.1:0-13384 GCA_050050215.1 Gemmatimonadota bacterium | reverse complement strand
CTACGAGACCCTGCACGACGGGCTCAAGGATCGGGGCTTCGTGATCTACGCCGGGCAGGGCCGGTTGCGTTCGGGTGTCTTCCGCGTCGCCCACATGGGCGCTATCGGAGACGACGACCTCGGGCGGCTCTCGAGCGCATTCGAGGATGTCCTCGGGAGCCGGCGATGACCGCCGGCATCGATACCGCGGTGATCCTCGCCGCGGGGATGGGCTCGCGTCTTCGAGAGGAGATCGACGATCGACCCAAGGGACTCCTGGAGCTGGGCGACAGGCCGATCGTCGAGGAATCGATCCTCAAGCTCGAGCGCGCCGGCATCGGGCGCATCGTCATCGTTACCGGCTACATGCGGGAAGCGTACGACGAGCTGGCGCGGGCCTTCTCGGAGCTGGTCGTCACCGCGCACAACGAGGTCTACGATCGTTCGGGAAGCATGTACTCACTGTACTGTGCGCGGGACCACCTCGGGAGTGACTTCCTCCTGCTCGAGTCCGACCTCATCTATGAGCAGAAGGCGCTGAACGAGGTGCTCGGCTGCCCGGCCGACAGCTGCGTGCTGCTTTCCGATTGGACCCACTCGGGCGATGAGGTCTTCGTGTCGACTCGTGACGGTCGGCTCGTGGGCATGTCGAAGGAGCGGAGCGCGCTGCCCGACGCGCCGGCCGGCGAGCTCGTGGGAATCACCAAGGTCTCGGCCGAGCTCTTCCGCCACATGGAGAACTTCTCCGAGGACACCTTCCAGCGGTCGCTGATGGTCGACTACGAGACCGATTGTCTCGTGGGCGTCGCCCCGATCCACCCCATCGAATGCCGCGTCGTCGAAGGTCTCCTGTGGGCGGAGATCGACGATCCGAACCACCTCGCGCGGGCCCGTGACTCGGTGTATCCCGCGATACGGGCTCGCGACCCCCTGCCCGCTCTCTAGGACGGCTGACACGTGTCGGGCAGTGTCGCTCCACGATCGCGCCCGCCGGCGGTCCTCGTAGGTCTCGACAGCCTCCAGGGCATTCAGGCCGCGCGGATCCTGCACGGATGCGGAATCCCGGTCATCGCGGTGGCCGCCGACCCACGGCACCCGGCCTGCCGAACGAACGTGTGCGAGCGATTGGTGCTGGCCGACACGCGCGGACCCGAGTTGCTGGAGGCACTCGACGACCTGGGCTCGAAGTTGTCGGGAGAGGTCCTTCTGGTCCCGTGCCAGGACAAGAGCGTCCGAGTGATATCCAGGAATCGGGACATGCTGTCGGAGCACTTCACCATCGTACTCCCTCCACCCGACGTGGTCGAGCTGCTGATGGACAAGGACGCGTTCCATGCGTATGCGACCGAGCAGGGGCTTCCGATCCCGACGACCGTCGACCTCGTCGACCGCGAGGACGCCGTCCGGGCAGCCGAGGATCTCGAGTTCCCGTTGGTCATCAAGCCGCGAGCGCGAACGCGTGAATGGGACGAACAGACGAAGCTGAAGGTCTTCAAGGCCGACTCCCCGGCGTCGCTTCTCGACATCTTCGATCGCTGCCGCCCCTGGGCGGACCGCCTGATCGCACAGCAGTGGATCGAGGGCGGAGACGATTCGCTGTACTCCTGCAACTGCTACTTCGATCGGGATTCCCGTCCGCTCGCCACCTTCGTAGCCCGCAAGCTTCGTCAGTGGCCGCCCGGGGCTGGATCCAGCTGCCTGGGCGAAGAAGTCCGAAACAACCAGGTGCTCGAGACCACGCTTTCTCTCTTCGGCGGTCTCTCCTATCGAGGCCTCGGCTACCTCGAGATGAAGCGCGACGCACGCACGGCCCGACAGTACATCATCGAGCCGAACGTCGGCCGGCCGACCGGTCGCTCGGCGATCGCCGAGGCCGGTGGTGTCCCGCTCCTCTATACGATGTACTGTGACGCGATGGGCTTACCCCTTCCCCAGGAGCGGACGCAGCGGTATTCGGGAGCGAAGTGGGTGTATCTCCGTCACGACCTGCAGTCGGCCAGCGTGTACTGGCGTCGAGGCGAGCTGAGCCTGCGGGAGTGGGCACGCTCCCTACGAGGACGCAAAGCGTTCGCGATGCTCTCCCGGAGCGACCCCGCCCCGTTCCTGGCCGACCTGTGGAGGGCTATCGGATTGGCGGTGAAACGGGTGATGTCTCGTCTCCGCCCGAACCGACCGAAGCGGGCATGACCTCGACGACCGCGTCGAGCCTCTTTGTCATATGGAGCAACGGCCGTCACGTGGAGGACCGCATCGTCGCGGACCTCGAGCGTCGCTTCGAGCTCGTCCGGCTCTACGAGGTCGCCTGGACTCCTGAGCACGCCATACAGAACTTCCGCCGCTTCTACGCGGACCTTCCGGTGAGAGGCGTCTATCACGCTCTCGCCAAGGGTCGAGGACCCTTCCTGGCGGCCCTCGTCCTCGATCCGAGTCCCCACGTGATGGAGTGCGATACCTCCCGAGGCCCGAGAGTGGTCAACGCCCACTTCCTGGAGGCCAAGACCGAGTATCGCCGCTGGGCGGGCCAGCTGACGATCCACTGCACCGAAACCCCCTTCGAGACCCATCGTGACCTGACGATGATCCTCGGAACGGACGCTCCCTCCCCCGAGCATCTCGCCTCGGAGATCCGACCGGGGGGAGTCGACAGGCTCCTGCAGGACCCGGTCGGCGCCGAGGGATGGACGTCGGAGGCGGAGCTCTTCGAGGTGTTGAACCGCTCGGTGCGGCACGTGGTGATCGGGAGCCCCGGGGCCCAGCCGTCGGACGAGCTCCTGCGCCGTCCCCACGTGAATCTGCTGACCGACGATTACCTCACGCTGCACGCGGTGCTCGACGCACGGCCCCGCCTCGCTCATCCCCACGGCGGTCCCCACAAGGTCCTTGTCGGCGACGAGTGGATCGATGTCCGGCTGCGGTTCGTCGGGGACGACTTCTACGATGCGGCCTGGGCCAAGAGCCTTCTCGCCTCGCGAACGAAGGATGCGGCGGGCCGATACCGTCCCCCGGACGATGAAGACTTTGCCGCCCTCGTGTACGATCGATGCGCCCATCCGACCAGCCGGTCCGAATCAGATCTGGCGCGGCTGTCCGACATGGCCTCCGGGCTGGCGATTTCGGAGTGGCCGGCCGATGCGGGCACGTCACCCGGTGCGGTCAGACGCTGGATGGAGCGATGGCTCGAGACACGGGGCTACTCATCCATCGAGCCCAAGGACGCGTCGGTCGCCTACGACGCCACATTCCGAGTCGGGGCCGAGGGACCGGATGCACGGGTACGAAGCGCTCTCGGCAGGAAGCTCTCATGGTGGGGGCACAAGGTCGCACGGGCCGTGGGAGATCTCTATTGGACCGCACGGGATCAACTGCTGCTCAGGATGCCCTGGGTCCGGCCCAGCCACTGGTCTGCGTCGCGGGGCCTCCTGTCCAGGGTCAAGCGCGTCGCGAGAGGCCCCGAGCTGTTCTTCTTGAGACGCATCGCGCTGCTGGGACGCGGGTTGCTCTTCGTCGGTCGCGCGTTCCGATGCCCCTGCTGCGGCTGGTCGCTCCGCGGCTTCGTCGGCGAGTGGGGGATCCTGGCCTCCAACCACGACGGCTACTGCCCGCGATGCAATGCCAAAGCCCGCCACCGCCGCCTGTGGCTCTTCCTGCAGGAGCGCATGAGTCTGTCGGAGAGCAGCGATCTACGGCTCTTGGAGGTGGCGCCCTGGTGGGCGATCTCACGGAGGCTCATGCGGGCGCCCAACGTGCGATTCGTCGGGTTGGACATCGCGCGACAAGGTCCACAGGTGACCGTGGTGGGTGACATCACCAGAGCTCCGTTGGCATCCGATTCCCTCGATGCCGCCCTCTGCATTCACACCCTGGAGCACATCGAGAAAGACCGGGTGGCCCTACGCGAGCTGCATCGCGTGCTGAAGCCAGGTGGATGGGCGATCGTCAGCGTGCCACTCGACCTGAACGGTCCGACCTACGAGGACAGCACGGTCACGGACCCCGGAGATCGAGAACGTGAGTTCGGCGAGCGGGGTCACGTCCGCCTCTACGGACTGGACATCGAGGGCCGTTTGGAGGAGGCGGGCTTCCGCGTCGAGCTGGACCGGGCCGACCAGGTCCCCGATGCGACGCGCAGACGCTTCGGTCTGAGAGACGACGAGAACCTGTGGGTCTGCCGCAAGGTATGAGATCCGATGGCCTCACGTACCGCCCCCGCACGTCATCGAGGACCTACTTCATGCTCTCTCTGATGACGGCCGTGATCCTCCTGACGGCCGTCGGAGTCCTGACGAGCGGAGAAGACACCGGGGCCGCAGGGTCCCCTTCGTCGTTTCAGACCGACGGGTCGGTGAGGTTCTTCGTGGACGCCTCGAGCAGCTTCGACGACTGGACGAGATCCCCCACGCCCGAGGAGCAGGCGTGGATGCGGGAGCACTACTTCCGCATGCAAACCTATTCCAGCTACTTCGGTCCTCGGCTCGCCTGGTACCCCAATGCGTGGGTGTACAAGGACAGCTACGCCATCTACCCGGACTCCGATGTGCGGCGCACGCATCCCGAATGGATCCTACGCGACACCGATGGGAGCGAGCTCTACATCCCCTTCGGTTGCTCCGGGGGCGGTTGTCCCCAGTTCGCCGCCGACATCGGCAATCCCGACTTCCGACGTTGGTGGATCAACGCGCTTCGCGAGACGCTGGCGGACGGGTACCTCGGCGTCTGGGTGGACGACGTCAACATGGCATGGCGGGTGAGCGACGGGGACGGAGACTTTGTCAATCCGGTCGACCCACGCACCGGGGTCCGGATGACCCTGGCGGACTGGCGTCGCTACTTCGCCGAGTTCATGGAGGAGATCCGTGCCGCATTTCCTGACATCGAGATCGCCCACAATGTCATCTGGTACGCGCAGCCGGCGGATGATCCCTTCATCCAACGCCAGTTGAGGTCGGCGGACTTCATCAACTTCGAGCGTGGAGCGACGGACTCGGGGATCCGGGGCGGCGGTGGGACATACGGCTACGAGACGTTCCTCGGGTTCATCGACCGAATGCACCAGATGGGCAATCACGTCATTCTCGATGACGACGATTCCACGACCGACGCGGAGTGGATGTACGAGCTCGCCACGTACTTCCTGGTGAAAGCGGGGGACGACATGATCGGGGCCGACGGAGACCGTAGCCGGATGAATCCGCACAACTTCTGGGAGGGCTATGAGATCCACATGGGAGACGCGCTCGGTGCGCGCTACGAGGTCGAGGGGCTACTCCGTCGCGACTACCGTTGCGGCGTCGTCGTGTTGAACCAGCCAGGCCAGCCGACCCGCACACTCGACCTGCGCGACAGCTTCGTGCTCTTGGGAAGCAGGGGAGACACGGTATCCTCGGTCACCCTCGGCGAGTACCGAGGCGCCATCCTGATGCGTGAGAGCTGCGCGCCGTGAAGCGCCGGTTGCCTCGAATGAGCGACCTACCCATTCGCCCGAGTGCGTGCCACACCGGCGTCGTCACGATCCTGCTGCCTCTGTCCCACTTCGCCTGAGGGCGGGATATTGCCTGCAATCCTTTGCGGGCCCTCCCGGTAAGTAGGTATGGAGATCAGACTCCCTCCCAAGTCCATTGTGCGATTACTGTGGGCGGTTGTCGCAGGCTTGGTAGGCCTTCATGTCACCGTGCAGGTATTCCGCTTCCTGACAGGTGACGACCGGCTATTCGGTCTCGTCTACATGTTCAGCCTGGGTGCGGAAACGAACGTCCCGGCATTCTACGCCACGTTTTCTCTGCTCTTCACCGCACTGCTGCTCGCGGCCGTGGGCGTGGCTTCGCGCGGAGACGGGAGCGTCGGCACGATGTACTGGCTCGGGCTCGCCGTCGTATTCCTGTTCCTGTCGATGGACGAGATGCTCGGCTTCCACGAGCGGCTGTCCGAGCCGCTCCGGTCCGAGCTGGGCACGTCAGGGCTCCTCTACTACGCGTGGGTGATTCCGTACGGCCTTGGGGTGCTCGGACTCGCAGCGGTGTACCTGAGATTCCTAGCCCGCCTTCCTCGGCAGACATCCGTGCGCTTCATCGGTGCGGGAATTCTGTTCGTATCGGGGGCAATCGGTGCCGAGATGGTCGGGGGCTGGGTTTCGGAGCAGTACGGCAACGCAAACGTCGGGTTCGTGGCGATTCAGACGATCGAGGAGGTCCTCGAGATGGTCGGCATCCTAGTCTTCATCTCTGCGATCCTGGAGTATTCGGAGCGGCAATTCAACGGTCTGCGCCTGTATGTCTCGTCGGGAAGGATCGACGACTCCGAATAGGCCGGGCATGGCAGGGTGAACCGGAACCATCCTTCGGTCGGCATCGAATTTGCTCGAAGAGGCCTCGACTCGTTCGGATGCCCCCCTAGCTGGCAGACTGTTCCCGACAAGATCGACAGCCCTGTCCGCCCGCACGAAACGGCGGATAGCGGGCATGTGACAAGGGAGGTAGGAGTGCCGCGTGCGATGATGGTACGACCCGTCGCACACCCCCCCAGAACCGACAACCGAGCGTCCCGGCAGGCATCGAGTGGATCACCCCCTGCTGCCCGTAGACTCTTCCGAATGGCCCGTCTCGCGCTCTGGTCTCTGACGGTCGCGCTCCTCGCCGGCTGCGACGTCAGCAGTCCCACGGAGTCCGTCGATATCGACGGAACGGGCGACGGGGGTGACGGCTCCCAGGCGCCGAGATCCGTGAAGTTCTTCGTGGATGCCTCGAGCGGCTTCGATCGTTGGACACGCTCACCGACGGCCGAGGAGCAAGCCTGGATGCGGGAACACTACTTCCGCATGCAGACCTACGCGGGCCATTTCGACAGTCGCCTCTCTTGGTATCCAAATGCTTGGGTGTATAAAGACAGCTACGCCATCTACGACGATTCCTACGTCCGTACGGAGCACCCGGATTGGATACTCAGGGACCCGGACGGGAACGAGCTATTCATCCCCTACGGCTGCTCGGGCGGGAGCTGTCCCCAGTACGCCGCCGACGTCGGCAACCCGGAGTTCCGCAGTTGGTGGATCGACGACCTCGGCAAGACGCTGGACGCAGGGTACCTCGGCGTCTGGGTCGACGACGTCAATCTCCAGTGGAGGGTGGGCGACGGGGACGGGGACGACGTGATCCCCTTGGACCCGCGGACCGGCGCAGTGATGACCCTGACCGACTGGCGTCGCTACTTCGCCGAGTTCATGGAGGAGATCCGAGACGCATTCCCCGAAATCGAGATCGCACACAACATCATCTGGTACGCGCAGCCCCCGGACGACCCGTCCATCGAAAGACAGCTGCGGGCCGCCGACTTCATCAACCTCGAGCGTGGCGCCACGGACTCCGGAATCCGGGGCGGCGACGGCACCTACGGCTACGAGACGTTTCTCGGATTCATCGACCGAATGCACCGGATGGGCAATGACGTCGTGCTCGACGATGACGACTCCGACACGGAGGCGGAGTGGATCTACGAGCTGGCGACGTACTTCCTCATCAAGTCGGGTGACGACATGATCGGCGCCGACGGTGACCGGAGCCGGATGAACCCCGACAACTTCTGGGAAGGGTACGATGTCCGGATGGGCGACGCCCAAGGTGAACGCTATCAGACCGGCGGCCTGTTCCGACGCGATTACAGCTGCGGCGTCGTGGTGCTCAACCAGCCTGACCAACCGACCCGTTCGCTTGACCTCGGAGAGGCCTTCAAGCTCCTAGGGAGCGGAGGGACCAGCGTATCCTCCGTTACGCTCGACGCGACCAGGGCAGCGATCCTGGTGCGACCGGACTGCACCCCCTGACGGTAGCCCTTCTAATAGGCCCCTTCGCCGGTGAAAACGGCCTCGAACGTCCTCCCGAGGATATACGCGTCCAGCGCTAGCGACCAATTCTCCACGTACGTCGCGTCCAGCTGGATGCGCTCCTCGTAGGTCGTGTTGTTGCGGCCCGAGACCTGCCAAAGCCCGGTGATCCCCGGCGGCACCGACATGTAGCGCTCGAACTCGGTGCCGTACTTGCCGACCTCACCCTCGACGATCGGTCGCGGGCCCACGAGGCTCATGTCGCCACAGATGACATTCCAGAGCTGAGGAAGCTCGTCGAGGCTCGTTCTCCTCAGGAAGCGACCCACCAACGTCAAGCGGGGGTCGTCCTTCAGCTTCTGGTCCTTCGCCCACTCCTCCCGAGCCTCCGGATTCGAAGCGAGGTGCTCCTCGAGCAGCTCGTCGGCGTTCACGTGCATCGACCTGAACTTCCACGCCCGGAACACTTTCCGATTCCTGCCGATCCGGTCATGACCGAAGAAGACCGGCCCCGGTGAGGTCACTCTGATCACGACGGCGATGGTCACGAGGATCGGAAGCATGACAAGACCGAGCATGATCGCGACCGCCGAGTCCACGACGCGCTTGACCGCTCTCTGGGTGGGCAGCAGCAGTCCCTTGCCCGCACGGACACCCGACACCCCACCGAAGTCCGTGACCTCCTTCCAAGAACCCCGCCCGACCGTCGTTTCCGGCACGATCAGCAGGTGGGGGAACGTATTGAGAGACTCCCGCAAGAGGCCTGCCGGTCCATCTTCCGACGCTCCGTCCCAGGGAATCGCCGCGCAGAGCGCGTGATGTCGCGATGCGAGGGCCTGCACGCTCGAATGGTTCTCAGACCCGGCCCCGTTGGCGCCGATGGTCCCGACCACCCTGTTGGCCCGAGCGGCTCGGCTTGGTTCGTTGGCCACCAAGACGGGAGTGAGACCCAACTCTGGACGCTTCGAATAATACCTGGCTAGACGCGTGGACGGTGGGCCGTTCCCGAAGATCAGCAGTGGCTGCGTCCACCAGCTGAACCGCGACAGCACCTTTCTGGTGACGAAGCGCAGTGCCGGGGACGCCACCAGGCTGACCAACCCACCGATCAGCAGCACCCACTGAGCGGAGGCCTCCACGCCCCAGAGGAGCCCCGCCAAAAGGAATGCACCGAACAAGTAGAGTGTCGCCAGCCCCGACTTCTTCACCTCCAAGGAGGGGGGGACGCCCACAGCAGGATAGAGCCCCATCGCTCCCTTGATTCCGACGAGGCCTGCCGAGAGAACGAGGGCGAACCTGACACCGATCGAGGAGTCGAGTGGGAGCACGAGACCCACAACCGCGGCAGCGAGCAGAATCGAGAGGGCCACCGAAGCCAGGTCGATGAGCACGAGCGGCACGGAAATCGCGACCGCACGCATTATATACGCGGTGCCGTTGGCCAAGGCCGGGGGTGAAGTGCGGGGGTGCCGCCGCCTCTCCCGAGGCAATCTCGTAGTCGTGCGTCTACTCGACGCGCCCAGGAGCAGAAGCTCCTCAGCGGGAGGCGTTGGCCTCTGCCATTGGCCACGGATCGCCTGGTCGCTCTCGACGCGCTGCATTACATCCGTCAGTGAGACACGCTCGATGGGGGGGTGCCGCTATACCGCAAACGGACCGCAAACCGAGTGCCATCTCTCCGCATATTCCCTGGACGACCGCCTCGTAACGGCTTTGCGACATTCCGGTCGCGCAGACGACAGCTGTGCTTGTTGCACGCGCGCCACACTTTAGTGTCCCGGCGCAACTACTCTGCGACCGAGTGGCGATCACTACGCGATGTCAAGATTCTTCTTGGGAGGCCGACCTATCTCGGCTTCGACCCGTTCGCGTACTCGTAGTAGCGATAGCGGGCGTGGTCGGTCTTCGACACGTCTTCCGGGTCGTTGAGGATCGCCCCGAACACGTGGGCTCGCACGCCACTGAGCTCCCTGAGGGCCTCCTCCACCGATTCGCGGTCGGTCCGACCGGCGCGCACCAGGAGGAGCACACCGTCGGTCACCGCTCCCAGCGCCGGCGCGCTGCCCGCGGCGAGCACCGGTGGGCCGTCGACCAGCACGACGTCGAACCCTCGATCCAACCCCTCGAACACCTCTCTCAAGGCTCCCTTCCGCCTGAGAAGGGACGGGCTGGCGCCGGACTCTCCCCGCGGTAGGATGGAGAGCCCCTGTACGGCCGTCTTTCGCACACAGTCGTTCGCCGAGGCGTCGCCTCGTAGAACCTCCCCGATGCCCGGACTCGGGGGAAGCCCGAGCACGTCGTGGACTCTTCCCCGCCATACGTCCGCGTCCACGAGGAGCACCTTCATGCCCTCGTTGGCCATGGCCACGGCCAGGTTCGTCGCAACCAGGGTCTTTCCCTCCTGTGGCACGGTGCTCGTGATGCTGATCGTCCGCATCTCCTCGGCCCAGCCAGCGAACAAGAGATGGGTGCAGAGCATCCGGAACGCCTCGCCCGAGTATGCTTTCTTCAAGCTGGTGGGGGAGGTGTCCGTGGGTCCGTCCCCCTCGCCGGACCCGAGGGACCGTTCGGAGCTCTGTCCATCGCTCCGCGGGTCACCCGACTCCGGGATCACCGCGAGCACGGGCAGTCGAAGCATCTGCTCCAACTCCTGCTTGTTGCGCACGGTCCGCCGTCCGTACTCGATGCCGACGGCCCCGAAGCCCCCCAACGTCAAGCCCAGGAAGAACCCCAGGCCGATCTTTACGACAAGCAGTCTCGGAGCGGGCTCGTAGGGAAGGCTGGCGAGATCGATGATATCCGACTCGCCGACGGAGACAGCCTCGGCCATTCGTGCTCTCTGATACTCTTCGCGGAGTTGGTCGCTGAGGTTCTGGTACGTCGTGACGACCTGAGAGAGCCGCGCTCCTTGAGCCAGTTGGGACGGAATCGCGGCCAGTGCGGCATCGGTCCGCTGCGCTATCTCTTCGAGCGCCGCCGACCGTGCCTCGAGCGATGCAAAGTGACTCCTGATCGCGCTCGTCAGCTCACGTTCCGCCGAGGCGATCAGCTCACGCTGGCGTCGGACTTCCGGGCTGCTTCCCGCGGCCCCTACACCGCCGAGAGTCAAGGAGTCGAGAACCGTCCGACTGCGCATCAGCCGGTCGTACATCTGCGCGACCACCGTATTCTCCGCAATTCCCGGCGATGCAACCAGAGTTCGCAACACTTCGGATCGCTCCTCCTCGGTGGGCGCACCGTCGAGGCGGTCCAGCAAACCCCCGAGCATCTGCCTCTCCGCATCGAGCTCTGACGCGCGAATCTGGAGCGACAGGCGGTTCTGTTGGCGTGCCGCCAGCTCGTCGCCCGCATTGTAGGACCCCGCTCGCGTCTGGAATGCGGCAAGGGCCTGTTGCGCTTCGGCGAGCCTCAGATCCGTCTCCTCGACCTGCTCCTGCAGAAAGATCCGGCGACGGCTAGCGCTTTTCTGAGCGAGTTGGGCCTCGAAATCCTGATAGGCTCGGACCAGCGTATTCACCACCGTTTGCGCCGTGAGCGGACTCGGGTGGACGAACGAGACATCGACGACGTTCGTCTGGTCCCGCGGACTGACCCTCAGGTCCTCGAGAAGCTCGTCGATGGCCTTTTCGCGCGGCACCACCTTCCAGGTGGCTCGACGCTGGGTCGGCTGCGCTTCGACGACGAAGCTGACCCCACCGACTCGGACCGGTCGCCCGTATTCGGCGTGTACCTCCTGCTCCCCGGCCCGCACCGTGAAACCGTCGAGCTCGAACTCCAGCTCCAGCGCATCGACCGGAGGGTCGCCCACGACCTGCACTGACCGGAGCAGCGCCGCATCGAAACCTCGGTAGTCGAGCTCGAGCCGGAGCCCGGCAGTATCGACGACTTCGCCGAGGATGGAGCGACTGGTCAGGAGTTGGATCGTCGAGAGAAAGGGATTGACGAAGCGCTCGTCGTCGCGGGTCTGCACCTCGATCCCTCGCGTCAGCTCTTCCCGCGCCTCCCCTACGCGCACCACCGCAGTCGCTCGATACTGGGGAACCTCGAGCATGATCCAGACGACGGCGGCCACGATGCCGATCAAGGTGGTGCCGATCACGAGCATGGCATGTCGCTTCAACGACCGAATCACCTGGAACAGGTCGGTGACCCCAGGATCAGAACCTGTTGAGCCTCCGGAGATACGCCGGGGATCCACCGGGTGCCCGGTGCCCGGCGTACCTCTGGGACTGCCCGTCGCTCCAAGCTGGTCGCGATCGCTCGGCCGGAACATCGAACTCATGATCTTTCGCTCCTGGGGGTGCCAGCCACCTCGCCTTTCAGCCCTATCGGACCCGGGTGGCTCGAGGCGTAGAGCCTCTATCGAACATTAGACACTCTAGGAGGCCAGCGCATGGTTCTTCTGCTTTCCGCTGAATGGGCGGTCAGGGGCCTGCAAGCGATCTGCGTCGCACGGCAAGCTGGGTGCGCACCGGCTCCGGGTCCTCAACCGGTGCTTTGGCAAAGGCACCGTCGCTCTCCATCAGTCCGATGTTCCAGCGAGCGGGTCCTTCCTGCAGTTCGCGCGTCCAGCCTTCTGGACAGCGCAGATGGACGGCCATGCCGTTTGACTCTTTCAGGTTCGCGTGTCGTGCGACCCGAATCAGCCAAGCGTCGCTGCTGACGAACTCGACAAAGTCGCAGCGCGTCTCGCGTGCGATTCCGATCACGTGGTAGACCGCCGCGGCGGTCGCCTGCGGACTGTCCGTCACACAGTCCATGACGCGGAGCATCCGCGCGTTCTCGAAGCCCATCCTACCCAGCCTTTCGTGGACTCCGTAGCGCATGTTGACATACCCAGCAGGTTCGCCTCCGCGAGACAGCGAAAACGAACGTGGCACCATCTTGGGCGCAGACCAGCGGGAGAAGTTCTCCTTCCACCCGACGAACTCCGCCGACCGGCCGATGTGGATGTACCCGGCCCTCGGGTTGTTTCGAAGCACCCGCAGGTCCTCGTTCCACGAGTCCAGGTCACGTCGCCGGTAAGCCCTCGCGTCGCCGGCCAACCGCCACCGAGCCCAGTTGGCCCAGGCCGCGACACCGACACCCAGCGGCACCGAGCCAGCCTTTGCCATCGGGCCCGGTCCTATCATCCTGCGCGAAAGGGCGTCGGCCCCGACGGCGAGCACATAGCGTGGACAGAAGGAAACCTGCTTGACGCCCAGCCTCTCGAGGATCGGCGCCGCAATCTTCGTCGGTCCCGTTCCGGCGAAGGCGACACCGAGCTCCATGAGCCTGCGGACGAGCTGCTGCATGAGCAGAAAACCAGCACCCGGCAATGGGTTACCTTCGAGGTTCGTCCAGAGGTGTCCCCACAGGCAGGGGTAGGACTCTCCACGGAACCGGAGGGTCTGGTTCGGTAGCGTGATGCTCGACGCGCGCTTCCCGTCGACGATCAGGCATGCCGCCACAGGAAGGTCTGGCGGGTGGTCGGGGTTGGCCTCCACGAGCTTCCACATTCGCCGGGGGATGAGATCCGGCACGTCGCCCCCGGGAAAGAGGAACTGCTCTCCCCTCTCGCGAAGGTCACCGAGCGTCCATGTGTGAAGTTCT
>JASFUR010000039.1:0-13463 GCA_050050215.1 Gemmatimonadota bacterium | reverse complement strand
TCGTGCCGCCAGATCTGCTTGCAGGTGGCGGCGTCGAGCGCAACGGTCGAGTTGATCGTCGTGATGTACATCACGCCGTCGTACACGATCGGACCGGATTGGAACGGACCCGGCGCGCCCATCTGGTAGACGCAGTTGGCGCCGAGCCGCGAGACGTTGCCCCGGTCGATCTGGTCGAGGTCCACGTACCGCGTGCCGGCGTAGTCGTGCGTGTGGTAGAGCCAGTCTCTGGCGTTCTGTCCGGCCGCGTCCAGATCGGCCTGGCTCGGACCGCGTCCTGTCGGCTCGAGCCCGTTCTCGCCGCGGATGAACGCGGGGCCGGCGCCGGAATCGGCCGCACCGGCTCCCCGGCTCTCCACGGGGATCGCGGACAGCACGCCCGCGTCCGCGACGAGGGCGCGGTCCCCCGGCTCGTAGCCGTTCCGCTCCAGCATGTACGCGAGCACGTCCAGGCGCTGCGCGTCCGTGAGCGCGTCCAGATCACCCTCGGGCATCGTGGTCCGGATGACGTAGAAGAGGTCATCCAGGCTCATCCCGGGACGCTGCCACGAGCCGGCGAAGTGCTCTCCGGCCAGGGGGGGAGCGGTTCCGTCGTCGAGGCCGTTGCCGTGGCACGACGCGCACTCGGCTCGGTAGAGCTCGCGGCCGCGCTCGGCCTGGGCGGTGGTGAAGTGGCCGTCCGTCGCCTGCGCGGAGGCGGTCTGCCAGGACAGCAGAACCGCCAGCGCTGCGGCGGCTATGCCCGTGATTGCCCTCTGGGCCATGCGCGATGCCTCCTACGTCAGGTGGATCCCGCCGCCCAACATGCGGGTCGGGGGGCGTCCGCGCACCTCGGCGCCTTCGCGGGGCGGCCACCCCCTGCCCCACCGACCCGTCACCCATGGCTGGCCCGCCGCCGCTAACGCACCGTGAACACCGACGGATCCACGTCAGCGGTCGACCAGACGCCACGCAGCTCGGCTTCGACCTCGGCCGCGTCGGCGGTCCGGCCCTGCTCCTTCAACGCGACGGCGAGCCCGTGCAACGACCATCCGTTCTCGGGGAAGTGCGCCAGGTCGTCGCGGAACACCTGCTCGGCCTCCTCCGCGCGACCCGCGGCGAGCAGCGCCGCAGCCAGGTCCTGACGGGTGGGCACCGTCCACTCGGGTGGCTCCCCGTAGTAGAGCGCGTCTTCGCGCTCGACGGCCTGCTGCAACGCGCGCACCGCTCCGTCCCAATCTCCGCGCGCCGCCGCCGTCCAACCGGTGAGCACCCGTTCGGCGACTCCCAGCAGGTCGGTCGAGGAGTTGAACTCCATGCGCAGCTCGTCGAGCCGAGGGTCCTTCGCAAGCTCCCTGACCTGCTCGAGCTCCTTCTGGGCGGCGTCGGAGTCACCGCGCGCCGCATATGCGCGTCCCCTCGCGTAGTGCCAGACCGCCCGGGCATGCGGAAACGACTCTCGTGGCTCCGGCGTGGCGAGGATCTCGTCCCAGCGCCCGAAGCGCACCCGGATCTGCAGGGGCCGCACGGACCAGTGCTGCAGAAAGTCCATGCCTGGTGCTCCGAAGAATTCTTCCGGCGAGAGTCGCGTGACGTCCTCGGCCGCCTTCAAGGCCGTCTCGCTCTGGCCGACCATCGTCGCCGCGAACGCCAGGAAGTCGTAGTTGTGCGGGTAATATCCGGCCGTGTATGTGGTCAGGCCCGGTCGTTGATCCTGGATGTACGACTCGTCGGCGTGTACCGCGTGCTCGTTGGCCTCGACCGCGTCGAGATAGCGACCGACCCGGATGTAGATGTGGCCCGGCATGTGGACGATGTGCCCGGCCCCGGGCATCAGGTCAGCCAGTCGCTCCGCGCACGGCACAGCGCGCTCGGGATAGACCTTCTCCACGGTGTGGATGTAGAAGTGGCATGCGCCCGGGTGGTTCGGCTCACGCTCCACTACGTCTGTGAGGCGCGACAGGGCCTCGGCGATCCCGGGCTTCGGCTCCCCGGACTCGGTCCAATAGTCCCACGGCCGCAGGTCCAGGAGGGATTCGGCGTACAGCGTCGCGATGTCGGCGTCCGAGGGATAACGCCGGTGCACGGCCGACATCGCATCGGAGTATGCCTGGTCGAGGCGCGCCCGATCGGCCGGCGGTACCGGCTCGTACCGTGTCGCCAGCGCGCCGATGAGCGCCCGCTCAGGCTCGGATGTCTCGTCGCGAAGAGCCACCGCGTGCTGGAGTGCCGCGTACGCGGCCACGCCCGATACCGAGTCCATCGGGAGATTGATGTTGGGCCCCCACGCCATCGCTTCTCCCCACCAGCACATGGCACAGGTGGGATCGAGGCGTTGGGCCTCACCGAACGACCGGATGGCCTCCGCGTGGTTGAATGCGTAGTAGAGGCGGAGGCCTTGGTCGAAGTACCGCTGCGCCAGGGGCACGGAGGTCGTGATCTCGTAGTGGTGGTCGCCGAGGTCTTCGTAGAGCGGCACGTGCTCCTGACCGGCCAGACCGGCCGGAACGATCAGGACGGCTGCCGTCGCGAGCCCCGACAAGGCACGCGTCATAGGCAGGAATATCATGATCACCTCGCTGAGGTCTGTCGTGGTACTTAAACTGACTAGTCAGTCTAAAAACGATACGAGACCATGTCAACAAGGAAACAATGCCTTTGTTATACGGCTTTCTTGTGATAGACTATTCAGTACAATAACGAGCTTAGCCCACACGCCATCCCATGCCTAGAAACGCCGAAGACACCCGACGCCGTATTCTCGACGCCGCCCAGGGGCAGGTGCTCGAGCGCGGATTCGCGGCCACGTCCGTGGACGCGATCCAGGAGGCCGCGGGCATCAGTCGCGGGACGTTCTTCTACCACTTCCCCTCGAAGGACGACCTCGCGCGGGCGCTCATCGAGCGATACGCGGAGGAGGACCGAAGCCTCACGGACGACCTCATGACCAGGGCCGAGGCGCTCACATCCGATCCGCTTCAGCAGGCCCTGGTCTTCCTGGGGTTGTGGCAGGAGCTGTTTCAGGAGACCGGTGCCGGCGAGGCGGGCTGCCTGTTCGCGTCCTACTCGTACGAGGCGGGCCTCTTCGACGAGCACACACACGCGCTCATCGTCGGCTCCATCGATCACTGGCGACGAGTCTTCGGCGGCAAGCTCGAGGAAGCGATCCTCCGCCATGAGCCCAAGGCGCCCGACACGAATCCCTATCTCATCGCCGACGTCGGCTACGGGATTCTACAGGGCGCCTTCATCCTGGGACGTACCTTTTCGGACCCTACCATCATGCTCGAGCACCTTCGCCAGTTCCGCACGTTCCTCGAGGTGCTGTTCGGCGTGGTCGGTGGGGGAGCGGAAACGCCGGCGGCCATCGGGACGGCTTGACCTCGGCATGGAGCCCGGCTGAGTCGCACATCGACCGCTTGCCCTGGCGACGGGCCTCCATCTACTCTGGCCGCCCCCCGCAACCAGGAGGCTCAGTGAGGAGCTCGACGATCGTTGGCGTGTTGGCGGTGCTCGGACTCGTTGCCGTCGGTGGGTTGGGATGGACGCGAGAAGCCCCGAGCGACGTGCCGCTCATGGTGAACAGCGCCACGAGATTCCTCGCGTCGCTCACGCCGGACCAACGCACGCGAGGCACGTTCTCCTTCGATGACGCGGAAGAGCGCCAGCGTGCGCACTTCATTCCGACCGAGACCTTCGAGCGCCGCGGCGTCACGATCAAGGAGATGTCCGCCGAGCAGCGCGCCGCCGCTCACGACTTGTTGAAGTCGGGCCTCAGCCAGCGCGGCTACATGACCGTCAGCGAGATCATGCTCGCCGAGGGCATCCTGCGGGACCTCGAGGGTGACGACCGACGCTTCCGGCGCGATCCGGAGGAGTATTTCGTCACCGTCTTCGGCCAACCGTCGAACGACGGCACCTGGGGATGGCGCTGGGAGGGACACCACCTGTCGCTGCACTTCACCATCGTGGACGGCAACATCACCGTGAGCGCCCCGACGTTCCTGTCCGCCAGCCCGTCCGAGGTGCCGGAGGGCCCGAGGCGTGGCATGCGGCCCCTCGGCCGTCAGGAGGACTCCGGTCGCGCGCTCCTGGGCTCGCTCACTCCGGAGCAGAGGCAGGTGGCGGTCTTCGCCGAGGAGGCGCCCACGAACGTCGTCGCCGGAGTGACCAGCCCGCTCGGCGTGCTACAATCTCGCGTCGAGCCGCTGTCACCCGTGGGGATCTCGGCGGAGAATCTCGATCCGGTGCAACGCGAGTTGCTCATGGACATCGTCGAGTCGTATGCCGAGGTGATGTCACCGGACATCGCGGAGCTGCGCATGGCGAAGATCCGCCAGGACGGCACCGAGAACATCACGTTCGCGTGGGCCGGTGGGACGCTACGCGGCGAGGTGTCGTACTTCCGCGTGCAGGGCCCGAGCTTCCTCATCGAGTTCGACCATACGGCGCGCGACCCGAACCACGTCCATTCCCAGTGGCGTGACTTCGACGGTGACTTCGGGCGCGACCTGCTCGGGGAGCATCTGGCCACCGACCACTAGTTGAGCAGCGGCGTCACCGTCACGACGAGGTTCTGATAGGAGAAGATCGACCCGTCGCTCGCCACGCCGCGGAGCGTATACTCACCCGGCTCGTCGAACGTCACCTCGGTCATCCAGTCGTTGCCTGGCGGAGGCTCGGGGATGATCCACGGCGGTGACCAGGGCGAGTTCGCGTAGACCCGGGTGTCGGTGTACGTCTTCATCTGTACCGGGTCGAAGGCCACCTCATCGCCGTCACCCCGGTAGACGGTCCACGAGAAGCGCAGCCCCGGCCCGCTGATCGCCACGATGGACGACGGGGGGTTGTAGAGCTGCTCGGGAGTGGAGGGTAGCGGCCGGTCTCGGCGCGCCGGAAGGTTGTCGGGATCTTCGGCGTGCACCTTCAGCATCAGCGGCTCGCCCACGCGTACCGTTCGACGCAGGCTTCCGTCCACCTCGATGGTCGGCGGGATGTTGGTCCGGAGTGCGTCCCGCAGGCTTCCGTAGTCCCCACCCACCTCGGTGGAGATCACCTGCGGGTCGATGCGGTAGTCGCCGGCCAAGGACCCGAACGCGCGCCTCGTCTGGCCCTGCGACCGGAGCGTCCACACGAGCTCCCCATCTCCGAAGTCGGCGGGCACGTCCACCGTAAAGAGGAACGGGTTGCGGCGCGGATAGAAGTGGGTCGGCTGGCCCTGGTCGGCGACGGCAGGGTCGTAGGCGTCGTACTCGGTGTCGTCGAGCGCGTGGGGCTCGGCGAAGGCGAAGTAGTTGTCGCGCCCGACTGGGATCAAGAACTCCTCTTCCCAGTTCGTGTTCATGTATCCGAAGAAGAGCCGGTACGTCCCGTCGTCGTTGGGCCACCAGCCCTCGAAGGCCGGCGTCACGAGCTCCCCCGACAAGTACATGAAGCGCGTCTGACCCTGCGCCGGCGCGGCCAGCGCGAGCGCCAGGCCGAGCGCCACGAGCGCGGGCACCGGCCCGCGTGTGCTCCGATCCGTCACTGCTGGTCTCCTCCACCGCCCTGTTGCTGATCGTCGTCGGCCGTCATGAGCTCGGGAGCCCAGCACAGCGGGCATCCTACGTCGAAGTCGTTCCGGTCGACCATCAGCGCCCGACGCTTCGCCATCTCGGCCTGGAACTGCTCCTCGGTGAGCTCCACCGAGTAGCCGAGGTCGATGAACATGTTCGACACGGACCGGCGCCCCCCGCCCGCCCAGTTGCGGGCGTCGGCCACGTTCGGGTTGTTCTCCGTCGTGTCGAGGAAGCCGATCACGTGGAGGATCGTCCCCTTCGGAAGGAGCGGCGCTGCGTCGTCCTTGTAGATGTACTGCTTGACCCAGTTGTGGTCGTAGCCGACGCAGTTGAGCGTGAACTGGTTGTGCCCCCAGATCGCCTCGATGCACATGCGGTAGCCGGGCGCGTGCAGGTGCGGCTCGAAGGCCACGATCTTCGTGTGCTCTTGGAGCGTCACGAAGTTGTGGAACTCGTGTCCCGCCTCGTTCGCCGGCACGTCGATGTCGATCCCGTTCCCGAGCCGCGGGCCGCGCCGCGTGTACTCCGGCTCGTAACCCTCGGGAAAGAACGTGAACCCGAACTCGAGATGGCCCGTCGTCTCACGCCCGTTCGAGTGCAGGTGTGAGTTCGCCAGCGAGAGGGCCGAGTTCGCGGCCAGCAGCCGACCCGCCTGATCGGGGAACACGTCGGCGTTGCGTCCCACCTCGTGGATCGGCCAGCTCGTGGAGGTGCCGCGCACCTCGTTGCCGTTCTCGTCGAGCTGGACGCTCGTGTACGTCATGTGGTGGAAGATGTAGCGGCCACCGACCGTGCTCGTGCCCTGATCCGTCGGGATGTCGTTCACCTCGCGGATCTCGACCGATTTCACGTAGCGGTCCTCGGTGAGGCCGGTCGGCACCATGCCGATGTCGCCCCAGCGGTCCGGACCGATGGCCGGCATGGTCATGTCGGGCGACCGAACCACCAGGTCGGGCTCACCGAGCTTCCAGTCGCCACTCATGTCGTGCTCGAGCGGTGGCGGCATGTCGGCCGGATCGCCCTCCGGTGCACCGTTGTCGACCCACGCCTGGATAAGCGCAAGCTCCTCGTCACTCAAGGAGTAGTCGTTCTCGAAGCCGTCGATGCCGATGTCCTTCTCCACGAACCACGGAGGCATGGCGCCCATGCGGTCGCGGATGGCCGTGCGCTCCTCGATGCGGCTCGCATAGCGGCGCACCTCCTGATACGTGACCAGCGACATCGGCGCGCCTCCACCGGCCCAGTGGCACTGCTCACAACTGCGCTGGAGGATCGGCGCGATGTCCTTCGTGAACGTCACCGTCGCCGGGTCGATCCCGAAATCGGCGGCCGCGAACAGGTGCGGCCGATGGTCGGCGAGCCCCCCCGTGTGGGCGACGGAGGCCTGGGCGCTTACGGCCAGCGGCACTGCTGCGAGGGTGGCGAGCGTGGTGACGACGGTGGTGGCTTTCATCGGATCCCCTCTGCTGGGAACGATTCGGAACGTAGGCAAGGATCGACGGTGTCCGCCCTGTTCGCAAGACTGGCCGAAGCGTATGTTCGGGGTGTCGTCGGGGCAACTTGGTTGTCGACCAACAAGCATACGCGCGGGAGTTCTCTGGCATGCACGTGAACCGGATCAGTCTGTTCCTTTCCGTCTTCGCACCCGTGGTACTGGCCGCAGGAACCGCGACCGAGGCCGACGCACAGAGCGCGGCCGACCGGGTCGCCCAAGCGTCCGGCGCACCCATGGCGCCGGCCACGTACTACGGCGCCGTCCAAGGGGTCCTGGAGCGGAACTGCGTCACCTGCCACACCGACAATCCGGTCAGCGTCGGTGGCATGATCGCACCCTTCTCACTGACGACGTACGAGGACGCGCGCCGCTATGCGTCGCGCATCGCCCGCGCGGTCGAAGACGACTACATGCCCCCGTGGGACGCAGCGCTCCAACACAAGGGCCAGTTCAAGAACGAGCGATACCTCGCCGCCGAGGACAAACAGGCCCTGGTCGCCTGGGCCGACGCGGGCGCGCCCATGGGCGACCCGGCCGACGCTCTCCCGGAGTCCAGCCTCACGGATCTGCACGTAGAAGAGCCTACCGTAGCGCCGGACGGACGGGTCTGGCTCATGGGGATGCCAGACATGGTCGTCGGATTCGACCAGCCGATCGAGGTCTGCGCGGAGGTCGAGGATTGGCAACCGCAGGTTCCTCAGCACGTGATCTCCGGCGCGATCACCGAGCCCAAGTGGATCCGCGGGACCGAGATCAACGCCGGTCCGATCGTGCACCACACCGTGTCGAGCGTGCTCGGCGTCGGTACCCCGGGCCGTGGGCCGTTCGAGTTCCCGGAGGGCTGGGGCATCCTGATGCTTCCGAATCAGTACATGAGCATCAGCATGCACTACCACAAGGAAATCGGCACCGAGTACGTCGACGACACCAGGGGAGGCATCCAGTTCTACGACGACGGGGACAAGATCGACCACGTCGTCGAGACGGAGCTTCAGCCGTACACGGACTTCGTGATCCCCGCAGGGCACCCGAACTACGAAGTGCAGCAGACCACCCATTTCGACGAGGACATCTACCTCCTGTCGATGGGTCCGCACGCGCACTACCGGGGCAAAGCCGTCAAGATCGAGATTCAGCGCCCCGACCGGCAGTTCCGCGAGGTTCTCCTCAACGTGCCGGATTACGACTTCAACTGGCAGTTCCAGTATGAGTTCAAGGAGCCGCTCTTCATTCCCGCCGGCACCGACATGATCACGACGTGGTGGTACGACAACTCGGCGGCCAACCCGTACAACCCGGACCCGACGGTCGACGTGACGTACGGCCCCGCGACCACGGACGAGATGATGAACTCCCGCATCTACTTCGCCAGGGCCGAGCCGCTCGGTCTCAGGGCAGGCGATCCGATCCCGCAAGAGATCATCGACCGGGCCCGCGCAGCCGACGAGCGGGCGCGTCGCCGCGCGGCCGAGTGGGAGAACGGCAGCCAGAGCTGCGAAGCCGCCTCGGTGGCGAGCCGCTAGCGACCGCGCGAAGCGCCGCGCCTGCATCTGGCGCTTCGCGCGGTGTCACCACCGTCCCGGTTCGAGGGCTTCGAAACCGTTCGAACATCGAACGATCTCCGAAGTAGACCGCCGACGTCGAGCCTAAGGGTTCCGTGCCGTCGCGCGGGTGATTCCGGAGCCCATCGGGGGCCGGGGACCGCGGACGCGACCGTTCGACGATCGAACGATTCCAGGGATGTCATGGGCGATGGGTAGCGGCAGGAGCGCTCTGTCAGCGAATCGACTCCTGGGGTAGCGCGAACGCCACCAGCGTCGACCCGGACGGGATCAAGACCATCTGCCGCCCGTCCAGCATGAACGTCATGGCCCCGGCCCCCCAGATGCGCGACCCCGTCTGGTAGTGCCACAGATCCTCGCCGGTCGCCGAGTCGAAGGCGATGAAGTTGCCCTCGTGGTCGCCGCCGAAGACGAGACCGGAGGCGGTCGACATGACGCCGGCGAACGTGGGCGACGTGTACGGGAACTCCCACACGATTTCGCCGGTCCTCGGGTCGAGTGCCCTGAGCGCGGCCCACCCCTCCGCCAGATCCATCCAGATGACGCCCCCGGTCGACTGCTGACCGGGGATGTACTCGGGCTCCTGGGGCACGAACGTCGCGCACGTCTCGCGGGCGGTGAGGAAGAAGAGCTCCAGCTCGGGATCCCAGGAGGGGGGATAGAAGTTCGTCGAGCCCCACGGATCGGGGATGCAGCTGTCGCTGTCCTCCTCCAGGAGGATGGGGCGTCCGTCGTCGTCGAGCTCGCGCGCCCACGTCTGACCCGTGAACGGCTCGCCGAGCAGGAGCTCTCCGGTGACGCGGTCGAACACGTAGAAGAACCCGTTCCGGTTGGCGAACATCACGAGCTTCCGCGGCTCGCCGCCCCACTCCATGTCGACGAGCACCGGGATCTGGTTGGAATCCCAGTCGTGCAAATCGTGCGGCGTGAACTGGAAGTACCAGCGTAGCTCACCGGTGTCGGCGTCCAGCGCAAGGAGCGAGTTGCTGTACAGGTTGTCACCCGGCCGCGAGTCGCCGTAGTAGTCGGGGTTCGGGTTGCCGGTGCCCCAGTAGAGGAGGTTCAGCTCGGGATCGTAGGTCCCGTTCATCCAGGTTCCGCCGCCACCACCCGCGAGGATCTGTGGATCGTCGGGCCACGTCTCGCTACCGGGCTCGCCCGGGCCCGGAATGGTGTGGAAGCGCCAGATGCGCTCGCCGGTCTCCGGGTCGTACGCGTCGACGAAGCCGCGCGTGGTGTACTCGCCGCCGGAGATCCCGACGATGACCTTCCCATCGAGCACCAGGGGAGCCAGCGTGGCCGCGTATCCCTCGCGATAGTCGGCCAGCGTCACGTCCCAGAGGATGTCCCCGGTCAGGCGGTCGAACGCCAGCAGGTGCGCGTCGAGCGTGACCATGAAGAGCCGGTCGCCGAGCATGCCGAAGCCGCGGTTCACGGGCGCGCTCGAGCCGTACGTCAGGTCGTCGGGGAGCTGACGTCGATATTGCCAGAACGCCCGCCCGGACCGCGCGTCGATCGCCCAGGCGTAGTTGTTGGAGCCGGTCACGTAGAGGACGCCGTCAAGCGCGAGCGGCGTCGTCTCGAAGCCCCTGCCCCGCGTGTCGAATCCGGTCTGGAACGTCCACACGGGCGCGAGACGGTGGACGTTCTCCGGCGTGATTTGGGTGAGCGGGCTGTGTCGCTGACCCGTGTAGTCGCCGTGGTACGTGATCCAGCGGGTCGGGTCGGAGAGACCCGCCAGGATGTCCTCGTACGTGACTCCACCGGATTGGGCCCAGAGGAGCGGGGGCACGGCGGTCGCCATGACCCCGAAAGTCGCGAGAAGGGTCAGTGCGCGGGTGGTCGGTCTCATCGAAGCGTTCCGAGATAGCGGACGAGGTCGTCGAGCTGGGCCTGCGGTAGCCGGGATTCCGTGAACGTCGGCATGAGGGATCCGGGCTCGCGCACGATCTCCGACAGATCGGCCTTCCGGTATCCGCGGAGCTCCTGACGCGTGTCCATGATCTGGATGGAGAAAGCGTCTTCCGACTTCAGGGTGCCGCGGACCCGCTCTCCCTCCGAGGTCACCAGCGTGACGGGACGGAACCCTCGCGCGGCCGACGCGCCGGGCTCGCGAATCGCGCGGATGAGCGCCTCTCGCGTGCGCACCCTGCCGATGCGAGACAACTCGGGACCGAGGCTTCCACCCTCGCCGGCCACGCGGTGGCAACGAGTGCATCGGGCCTCGAAAACCTCGCGGCCGCGCTCCGCGTCTCCCACGTCGACCTCGACCTCGGCCACCGTGCTGATGCTCTTCACCCAGGAGACCAGCGCCCAGATCTCCTGATCAGGTGCGGAGCTCGAGGGCATGATGCTGCCAGACACGCCGTCGCGAATCGTGCGGAAGACGCGCGCGTCGGTCGCTCCGTCGGCCCACAGGACGGTCAGGTCCGGACCGCTGTATCCCTTGGCGTCTGCCCCGTGGCACTCGGCGCAGCGGTTCGCGAAGAGCGCGCGGCCGGCACGGACCGCCATCGGATCGCCATCGAACGGATTGGCCTGCTGGGCGCCAGCCTCCGCGGGCCACGCGACCAAGAGGAGGGCCAGTGCCCCCACGAGCGTTCTCATCATCATCCTATCACCACGAACGACGTCAGTAGGCCAACGGATCGGGCCGAATCTGGAACTTCACGATCCGGCTGGTCTGCCCCGGGCCACCCTCGATGTGCCACGGGTTGTTCGTGCCGTAGTCGGCCCACACGGCCCTCCCCTTCCACCCGGCGTCGGGGTCGTCGATGCGACCGTCCAGCCCCCGAGAATAGAAGCCCATGGGATACGGCACACGCATCACGACCCACTCGCCCGAATCGGGATCGAGCACGAGAAGCGCGTCCGAAGTCGATCCATTCGCGATGGGGACGTCCTCCCCGAGACCCAACGTGTTGTGCTGGTCGACCCAGTTGTAATAGTGGTAGTCGGCGCTGCCGGAGGTGACCACGTTCTTCATCTGGGGACCCGGCGTGGGATAGAGCGTCCAGCCCTCCGGGCAATGCTGGCCGGTCGCCGTGGGACCGTTAAGGACGTGGCACTTCCTGCGGTCGAAGCTCGCGTAGTGACCGCTGCCCGACAGAGCCGTCCAGATGACGCCGTCGCTCGTGACGTCGATGCCTCGCGGCGCGAAGCCCCAGTCCTCCATCGGGACATCTGGATTCTCGAACGGAGGCTCGTAGACCTCGGCCTTGCACGTCTGGGGAGGGTTGTCGCCGAGCTCGAGCCGGAAGATCCGGCCGGGCACGCCGCCCGTTCGCGCGACCCAGATCGAGCCGTCGACCGGATTCTGGATGACGCCATAGGCGAAGCCGGTCATCTGCGTGTCCCGTGTCGGGTCCGCCTCGCCGCGTGTGTTCCACGGCTTGGTGATGCGACCATCGCCGTTGGTGTCGATGACGGTCGGGCACCAGCCCTGCGCCTCCTCCTCCGCTGCCGCGACGAAGCCCCTGGCCTGGTCTCGGATCTGTTCGACCTGCCGGCCGCGCCCGCCCGCGAGAAGGACACCGGTGTTCACCCACCCGATCACGCGAGTGTCGCCGCTGAAATACAATGTGTTGTCCGCGTCGTGTCCGAACTGGAGATGGTGCGTCGAGAAACACGTGTCGACGAGGGTGAAGTCCTCCGTCTCGGGGTCGTAGACCGATGCCTGCCTGCTACTCGACGAGAGCGGATAGTAGCGCGCGTAGGGGTTCGAGGAGCCCTCCTGGCACCACTCCGGCTGAGTGGGCGTGTTGCGGACGCGGGAAGTCAGCCAGACGCGACCGTCCTGGTCCATCATCGGGTTGTGGACGTTGGCGGGACCGTTGAGGACGATCTCGTCGCCCCAGTACATCCAGGGCTGGAAGCCCGGATCGGTGGGGAAATAGGAGGGCGTGTCCACATCGCGGACCGGAATGCGGATGTCACGTGCCTCGTTCGTGTTCGGATCGACGATGAGCAGCTTGTCGTCCGCCATCGAGACACCGTAGGTCAGGCCGTTCGCGTTCACCGTCGGATCGCGCTTGTCCGTGGTGACCTCGTCGTGCACGTACGAGGTGCCGTCTCCCCACTGCCACATGGTGAGCACGACGTCTCGCTCTGTGCCCTCCGGCCGCGGCGGCCGGGGCGGCACCTCACCCCCCATGATGCGGTCGGTCCAGTCGGCGAAGTGCTCGACGCCCGCGGGGCCCATCGACATCAGGACTCCGTTCATCTGCGCGCCGCGCTGCCCGAATGCAGTCCGCTTCTGCCATGCCTCCACGGTCGACGAGTACCGGCCCGACAGGTGCTCGATGCTGCGCGTGGCCTCGTTGCCGAGCTGGTGGCAGAGCTGGCATCCCTGCTTGAGGTCGTCGATCCAGTCGGCCTGGTTGTCCATGGACGGCGCGATGCCGCTCCCCTCCGTCGGCGGAAAGGCGTCGGCGGGAGGCACCTCCATGAGCGAGTACCAGTAGTTGGCCGGGTAGACCGACGCTTCCTCCTGGGGCGTCTCCGGATAGGCCGCGACCAGCCGGAGGTCCTCCCCAGGCTGCGCCTGGATCGGCTCCGAGTCGGCGAGGCCGTACCCGCGGACCCAGATGCCGTATGTCGCTTCCGGCAGCTCCGGCAGCACGAACCGCCCATCGTCGTCCGTTACGACGATCTTGGTGAAGCCTGTCTGCAGGTCGTCCGTCTCTGCGACGACCCAGACTCCTGCTTCCGGACCGGCGCGACCTTCGACGGTGCCGCTGATGACGGATTGGTCCGGTGCGTCACCCACGACGGACGAGCCGTCGGCGCACGCGGCGAGCGCGAGACCGGTGACGACCAACGGGAGGGAGAACGAGCGCATTGTGACACTCCTTCTGGCACTTTCACTGA
>JASFUR010000038.1:0-13562 GCA_050050215.1 Gemmatimonadota bacterium | reverse complement strand
CCCGTCTGAAGGGGCTCCGTCTGAACTTCCGCGACCGGGAGCTCGAGCGTGTCAGCGGGCTCAACCTCACGATCTGGGGGCCGCACGGGGACCTGGCCGCAGGCCGGGTCGAGGGGCTCGCTGCGGGGCTGCCCATGACCGGAGCGCGTACGCTGTCGGGGATCGGGGTCGGCGCCGGCATCGCCGTCTTCGAGGACTTTCGCGGCATCGGGCTCGCCGTGCTCGGGATGGGCGCTGGACGCGACCTCGAGGGTCTCTTTCTGGGAGGCCTGGGCTTTGGTGCGGGCCGGAGCCTGAGGGGCATCGCGGCCGGCGGGCTCGGCATGGGCGTGGGCGGCGACGCGTCCGGCATCCTGCTGGGTGGCCTGGGAATGGGGGTCCAGGGCGACCTGAGAGGAATCGCCATTGGCGGGCTGGGTGGCGGGGTCGGGGGCTCGATGAAGGGGATCTTCCTGGGTGGTGTCGGGGGCGGCATCGGCGGGAGCGCCCACGGGATCGTATTCGGAGGGGTCGGAGCCGGGGTCGGTGACGACCTGGTCGGGATCGGGATCGGCGGACTCGGGTTGGGTGTGGGCGGTGAGCTCAGGGGCCTGTCCGTCACCGGCCTCGGGGTCGGCGCCGAGCGCATCAGAGGGCTCGTGCTCTCCGGTTTTGGCGCGGGCGCGCTTCGTATGAGCGGCGCCGTGATCGCGCCGGCGTTCATGCAGGTCGGGAGCGGCGAGGATTGGGGCGAGCTCCGGGGCGTCTCGGTCAGCGCCTTCAACTGGATCCGGGGGAGCCAGCGCGGCATCACCATCGGGCTCCTCAACATCACCGAGGAGCTGCACGGCCTTCAGGTGGGGTTGATCAACATCGCCCGTAACAAGGAATCCTTCTCCGTGCTACCGATCCTGAACTGGAGCCGCTGAGCCGGAGCTTCAGCCCTTCTTTGCGTCTTTGAGCAGGGCCCCGAGGATCATCGTGACGAGTGAGATCACGATGCTGCCCAGCACCGCCGTCCAGAAGCCGGATACCGCGAAGTCGTCCAGCAGGCGCGCTGTCAGGAGCAGCATGAGCGCATTCACGACGAGCGCGAACAGGCCGAGCGTGAGGAGCAGCGCCGGAAGCGACAAGAAGAGCAGGATGGGCTTCAGCAGCGCATTGAGAAGGCCGAACACGAACGCGACCAGGAGCACGTCCCCGAACTCGCCGCTCATCTGGATGCCGTCGATGAGCCAGGCGGCGGCGGTGAGGGCCAGCGCGTTCACGAACAGGCGTATGACGAAGTTCTTCATGGGCTCTCAATATAGTGGCCCGAGGCGATCCCCGCGTAAGTGCCACCCTTGGCCCGAGCGGGCGTGACGCGCCATTTTCGCGCCGTGAACGACGAACCCACGGCGCTCTTCGAGCGCGAGGACAGCGGATACCGTCCAACGCGGTTGAGCCGCAGCCCCTGGAGCACCGACGCCCTGCACGGCGGGCCTCCGGCGGCGCTCCTCGCCCGTGAGATCGAGCGGTTCGGGGAAGGCGAGCGCTTCCGGGTGGTGCGTGTCACGGTGGAGCTTCTGCGGCCGGTCCCCTTCGAGCGCCTGGAGATCTCGGCGCACCTGCGTCGTCCTGGACGCAACGTGCAGCTGATCGAGGCGACGCTGAGCAGCCCGGAGCACGATGTCGCCCGTGCGACGGGGCTGCGGATCCGGCGAGGCGACATCTCACTGCCCGACGAGATCCGCAACGAGGTGAGTCCGCACCCTGGCCCCGAGGAGGGCCAACCTCCTACCCACCGATCGGGACCGTTCCATCCCGGCTTCCACTCGGAGGGCGTGGAGCACCGGTTCATCCGGGGCTCGTTCGACACGCCCGGTCCGGCCGTGGACTGGATCCGTGTGAAGTACCCGCTGCTGGAAGGTGAGCCGCTGAGTCCACTGTGCCGCGCATGCGCCGCTGCCGACTTCGGCAACGGAATCAGCGGCTTGTTGCCGGGGACGCACACCTACATCAATCCGGACCTTACCGTGTACCTCGACCGGTATCCGGAGGGCGAGTGGATCTGCCTGGACTCGGTCACCCGGATCCGGGCGGACGGCATGGGGCTCGCGGAGAGCCGCCTGAGCGATCAGCGCGGCCGCATCGGGTGCTCGATGCAGAGCCTGATCGTGTCGGAGCGGGGCGATTGACGGTGGATGGCGGAACTCGGCCACCCATCCCTGGCGCACTCGCTGCCCGTCCGACTTGCCTCCTCCTCGTGTCGGCCCGGTTCTTCGAACCACACTCGGGACCTCGCGCGATCGAGGCCGCAGAGCCAACGTAGCGTATGGATCCGACGATGGGGGCTTCGTGCTGACCAACGACGACATCGCGGATGCGCTCGAGCGCGTGGGGGACCTCCTCGACGTGCAGGATTCGAACCCGTTCCGGGTCCGCGCGTACCGCGAGGCGGCCGAGACGGTACGACGACTCGACATGCCGGTGCGTCGACTCCTCGCGGAGGGGGGCGAGCCCGCGCTCATCGACCTCCCGGGCATCGGTGACGCTCTGGCGCGAGCGATCCACGAGCTGGTGCGGACCGGCCGGCTCGCGCTGCTCGATCGCCTGGAAGGACAGATTTGTCCGGAGGACCTCTTCCAGACGGTGCCGGGCATCGGGGCAGAGCTCGCCCGCCGGATCCATCGGGATCTCGACATCGAGACGCTAGAGGCCCTCGAGGTGGCAGCCCACGACGGACGTCTGGAGCGCGTACCGGGCTTCGGCCCGAGGCGCGTCAGGGGGGTGCGCGAGGCGCTCACTGCGATGCTCGGCCGTTCGACGCGTCGCCGTGCGCACGGTCGCAGACGAGAACGTGACGAGGCGCGGGTCACCGATCTTGCGCCCACTCGAGAGAACCGCCCGTCGGTCGAGACGCTGCTCGAGGTCGACGAGGAGTACCGGAGGCGGGCCGAAGCGGGCACGCTGCCACGAATCGCTCCGAGACGCTTCAACCCGGCGGGCGAAGCCTGGCTGCCGATCATGCACAGCGACCGCGAGGACTGGTACTTCACGGCTTTGTACTCCAACACCGCCCGCGCGCACGAGCTCGACCGGACGCACGACTGGGTGGTGATCTATGCCGATGGCCACGACGGTCACGAGCAGCGCTACACGGTCGTCACCGAATACCGCGGCGAGCTCACGGGCCGGCGCGTGGTCAGGGGGCGGGAGGACGCATGCCGCGCCTATTACCATGCGGCTGCGGGGGGCTCGCACGGGACAGCTCCCCGTGGCTGACCGTGCTCACCAGCTCCCGGTTGCTCTCCGCCTCGGTGACGAGATCGAGCTTCGGGAGGGGGACCCTGGGGTGTCAGCGGACTGAGCGCCATCCCATGACCGAAGGTTGTGGGTCGAGGTGGCGTGAGCGCTGCGCGCCGAGCACGGCCCGATCGGGTGCTCGATGCAGAGCCTGATCGTGTCGGAGCTGGGGGAGTAGTCGACGCCCGGCACTGCCACATGAGCTGCGAGGGCCCGGAGCATCGGCCCCGGACCCTCGCTGTTCCATCGTATGGCCCACTCAGCAGGCCGACGGCACCCTAGTTGAACACGGGTGCCTGGCTCCCTGGTGTGCCGAGAATCGTGCCCAGCGAGCTACAGCCCGTGCCACGGGCGTCGAGCCCGCCGACATCCACGAAGTTCGGGTTTTGCTGGTACTCGTCGGTCGCGAAGAGCTGTCGGACGGCACCCTGGAGGTTGTAGCCCTGGAAGGGCGTGGCACCCTCCAGTCGAGGGAACCAGAGCACGTCGGTGTTCTGGATCTTGGTGGACCAGTAGCGACCACCCTCGGCGAAGAACTCGCGACGGCGCTCCTCCAGCAGGAGATAGCGCACCTCGTCGAAGTCGTCGGTACCGTCGGTGAGCGTCGCGAGATACGCACCCGAAACCTCGGGTAGGGACTTGGCCACCCTCAACTCGTTCACCAGATCGATCGCATTCTGGAGATTGGCCGGGGCGCCGAGCAGGAGCTCGTTGTCAGCCTGGATGAGCTTCAACTCCTCCCAGGTCATGTAGGGGATGTCGTCGTCCTCGGCCGTGTACACGTAGGGGACCTCGTGCTTCCCCGGCCCCTGGATCGACTTGTAGATGTGCGGCACGCGCGTGTCCGGTACCGCGCCATTGCCCAGCGACACCGGCTGTTCAGCCGCGTCGCGCTCTTCCTCGGCCCACCGCACGGGCAGATTACCCGCCTCGAGGGTGCGGCCGTCCGGCATGATCCCCAGGAAGAGGTAGCCGGTGAACGGGATTGGATCGGGCCATGGTTGTCCGGTGACCGGGTTGGGCGACCGAATGGCGGGGTCCCACCAGTCGTTGATGCCGAGCATCGCGGAGAAGCTGATGTCGGTGAGCATATGGTAGCTCTTGTTTCGCCGGGTCTGCCCGGTCTCCCGTGTGACGTACGCCGTGAAGTCGGGGTCGGCCGCCAGGACCTGTGCGGCGTCCGCCGCCGCTTGAGCGACGTCACCATTGGCCCAGCGGAAGCGCGCCCTCATCGCGTACGCCATGTTCTCTGCGCTGGGGGCGACCCCGAACGGCATGGCGAAGTCACCGTTGGCCGCGATGTGGCCGAGCGCCGTGCCCACCCAGTCCTCGGCCAGGCCGAGCATGTCCCCGGGGGTCAGGAGCTCGCTCCCGCCGATCGCCGACTCACACACGAACTCCCCGAGGTGGCCGAGCGACGCCGCGACGTAGATCGCAGAAATCGCCGAGAGAATCTCTCCGCGCCCGGCCGGCACCGCGGTGACACCCCATTCGTCCTGGATCCTGTCGTAGACTCCTTTCCCGGCCGGGAAGTCGCTCGTGGCCGTCCCCTCGGCGGACGCTACGAGGCGTGAGGGCTGCGTCGTCAGGAGCGCGCGCGCCCCGACGATGTTGTCGAACCAGTTCGTGCTACTCGACGAGCTGTCGCACTCGCCGGTGTTGGGCGTGTGGTCGTATCCGTGCGTGCCGCCACCGACGCCGGCGATCGACTGCATGGCGTCCTCGGGCCCGAGGGACATCGTTGTCCACTCGCTGTAGCCACACTCGAAGAGCGCGATCGCCGAGTTGACCTGTGTCTCCGCCGAACCCACGTCGGCGATGGCGTCGTTGGTGAGCAGATGCGGCAACTCCACGTCCAGCAGGTCCTTGCATCCGCTCGATATGCCTACCGTGAGCCCCAGGATCAGGGCGATGACGGCCCTGTCGGAGGCACGTTTCTGTTCCGTGTATCTCATGACATGGTCGTCCTTATCAGAAGGTGACGCGGAGGGTGGCGTTGATGCTGGCTCCGGGCGGTTGCGCCCGGAAGTTGCCTCCACCATCCGCGGCCGCGGGGTTGCCGAACTCCGGATCGGTCACGGGGTGGCCGTAGATCTCGTCCTGCGCCACCCAGATGATCCAGACGTTCCGAGCCGACAGGGCGAGCGACGCCCGGTCCATGCCCACACGTCCCACGAGCGACTCGGGGAGGTTGTAGCGCATGCCGACCTCTCGGAGCTTCCAGAAGTCCGCGTCGTAGTAGCTCTGCGTCCGCGAGTCACCCGTACCGTTCACGCGGTTGCTCGCGACCCAGAACGCGTCGTCCTCGGAGCGCGAGACCGCCGAGTTGTTGTAGTTGTGGCCCCAGAGATGGCCGTCATCCTCGCCGGTGCGTCCGTACTGGCCCTCGGCGAGTGCGTAGACCTGAAGCCGGTTGTCCAGCAGGGTGACGCGCGGTGCAACGCTGAACGAGTGCGTCGCGAACGCCGGGCCGATGAGGATGTTGCGGTCCGGGATCGTGGAGCAGTTGGCTGGAGCGCCACCCTCCACCACACCGTACTGCTCCGAGTTCGTCGCGCCCGACGGTGCGAGGCTCTTGCCGGAGTCGCACATCGCGGTGATGACGCGTCCGAACGCGTTGGTGTAGTTGCCGGCCGGCGACGCGGTCGGGTCGAACTGAGCGCTCACGACGACATCGGCCTCGATCTGGTTCGGGTAGGGATATCCGATGAGGATGTTGTTCGTCCCCGGGTACACGCCGAGGTCCTTGATCTCGTTGTTCGTATAGTCGCCCGAGAGGTCCAGATCGATGGAGAAGGCGTCGCCCTCGTAGACTCTCGTGCTGATGGACGCCTCCCAACCCCAGTTGTCCAGTCGTCCCAGGTTGGCGTCGATGGAGCCCGGAAAGCCCGTGCTCGAGAGGACCGCGATCGGAAGGAGGGCCTGCTCGTCCTTGCGCCAGTAATGCGTGAACTCGCCGGCGACGCGGTCATTCAGGAAGGCCACGTCGAATCCGAGCTCCAGCTCGGTGCTGACCTCCGGCTCGATGGCCGGGTTTCCCGGGCTCTGGGGCCGGATCCCCGAGCTGCCACCGGGCCCCGGGACGGGGACGTAGATGTCCTGTGCAGCCGTCGACGTGGGCTGGCGGCCCGCCTTGCCCCAGGCACCGCGCAGGCGCAGGGAGTTGACGGCGTCCAGGCCCCAGAAGCTCTCCTCGGACACGACCCACGTGCCCGAGAACTTCGGGTACTTCTGGGCGGGAGCATCCACACCGAACGTCGAGTTGTCGTCGAAGCGGATCGCACCGGTCAAGAAGATGCGGTCCTCCCAGCTGACCTCCTCCTGGATGTAGTAGCCCAGCGACTTGTTCTGTACGAGCCTGTAGTCGATGCTCGTCTGCGTCTGGGAGAGCTGATTGACCGTCGTGGAAAGCGGTGAGGCGAAGCCCGTGCCGTGGTTGGCGAAGAAGTTCTCCTCGTCCACGTAGTACTGGGCGCCGAACGACGTCGCGAGACCGAGGGCTTCGGTGACCTGGAGGTTCGTGGTCAGCGCGTAATCGAAGCTCAGGTTCGTCTGGATCGGGCGCTCGTACTGCATCTCGCCGTTCGCCGTCTCGGAGTAGACCGAGCCCCACGAGGGAGGCACGCACGTCGCGGGCCTACCCATGGCGGCGCAGTAGTCGATCAGGCTCTGCGGCACGATGCCGTCTTCGAGTTGGTGCACGATGCGGTTCTCGTCCCAGCTCTTGTCGACGCCGATGACGGCTCGCTGGGTCACGGAAGCCGGCATGTCCGCGATGGTGAACTGCCCGGTCTCGAACGTGAGCGTGGCAGATCCGGTGAAACGGGAGTAGTCGCGCGTCGCCTCGTTGTCGGCGACATCGGTCGGCAGGTGCTCCTGGAAGCCTCCGAGCCGCTGGTCGGAGCCGGGCGTGCCGAACGGTGTCACCCGGTCGAGCCAGTATCCGTTCGACCAGAGCAGGTCCTGAAACAGGCCCCCGTCACCCGGTGTGGCCGCCTCGAAGCGCGTGTGGCCGTCGACGTATCCGGTCGAGACATCCAGCGACAGGTGCTCGTCGAAGACGACGCCCACGTTGCCGCGCAGCCGGAACGTCTCGTTCGTATTGAACCACGCGAAGCCCTCTTCGTCGTCGTAGTTGCCCGAGAGGAAGTAGCGAATCGACTGGGCGCCGCCCCGGACGTCGAGGTTGTAGCCCTGACTGTGTCCGTTCTGGAAGAGATTCTCCGTGGGCCAGTCGAAGTAGCCGTTGCGGATGTAGTTGTTGGCCTCGTCGTACATGTTGTACGCGA
Source organism: Gemmatimonadota bacterium (assembly GCA_050050215.1). Taxonomy (GTDB): domain Bacteria; phylum Gemmatimonadota; class Gemmatimonadetes; order Longimicrobiales; family Gaopeijiaceae; genus UBA2982. Next base: position 6,009 of record JASFUR010000038.1, on the reverse strand, counting down.
CGAGCTCGGAGCGGTCCTCGCACCCGCCTCCGGGGGAGGGGCTCGTCGGGCATGCGTAGTAGGTGCCAAGCATCCCGGAGGGGTCCGGGACGTAGTTCATGCCCTGCCGGACGGAGACGTTGAACTGCGGGACGCCTTCCAGGCCCCGTTTGGTGATGATCTGGATCACGCCGGCCGAGGCCTCGGTGCCGTACAGGCTCGCCGCAGCCGGGCCCTTGATGATCTCGATGCTCTCGATGTCTTCCGGGTTGAAGTCGTCGAGGACGCTCACCTGGCGGCCGTCGGCGATGTTGGGTCCGGCGGTCGCCTCATTGTTGACGCGCACTCCGTCGACGTACAGGAGCGGTTGGTTGCGCGCCTCCGAGAAGCTCCCGACCCCCCGGATCGAAATGGGCGCGCCGGTCCCGACGTTGCCGTCGAGGATGTTGAACCGGAGTCCCGGGGTCCTGGCGGAGAGCAGGTCCTGCATGCTCGTCACGGCAACGTCCTGCACGACGTCGGCGACGCCCACCGACGTTACCGTGTTGCCGATGGCACGCCGCTGGGTGCCTCCCGGCGTGCCCGTGATGATGACCTCGTTGAGCTGGAGTGCTTCCTGGCTCAGGCGGAAGTCGGCAATGACCGTCTCGTCGGCATCCACGGTGACTTCCTGCTCGACCTGACCGAAGCCGATGCGTTGCACCGCCACCGTGTAGGTCCCGGTCGGGACGTTCAACAGGAGGTAGGAGCCGTTCTGCCGGGTCAGGGCCCCCATGTCCAGGTCGGCGATGAAGACCTGGGCCGTCGCAATGGGCTGGCCAGTCTGGGCGTCCGTCACACGCCCCCCGATCGTCCCCGTCTGAGCGGTGAGCCCGGGCGAGCAGAAGACGGTGAGCGCTGCGAACCCTCCGAGTGCCCGCGAACTGCGTCTGATGAGGGAGGTGGCCATAGCAGTCCTCCTGTCTGATGGTGGATACTACCGCACTACGGAAACTCCTTCTGAATTCGGAAGAGCTTCGATCGCGCTCGTCCGCATAGATCTCTCACGAGGGGGCCAGACCCCAAGGGCCGCAGCTTACGGATCGGCCACAGGGGCCGCAAGCAGCGGGCTCAACGGGGGGAGGTATGAGCAACCCGTCCAATCGCTCTCTGAGCGCAAGCACCAATGCGTGCAAGGAGACCAAGCACCCATCGGTGCGTATTTATAACCAATTGGGGGGGCGCGAGGTGCGTTGAATGCCGGCCGCCGCTCATGGAGCGGTGCGCGTGTCGTGCCCGGGGTGGTCCCTGGGGCGCACGGGTAGGCGGACGTGCGTCCCCCTCAGGCCGCCTCCGGGCGACGCCGAGCCTGGACCGGGGCCACGGCTCTCGACGGGGGCGTGCCCGAGTCTTCGGGGCGCGACCGTGGGGAACCGTGGTGGCGGGCGCCCCGTGCCTGTTGCACTTTGGCGTGACGGTGCGTCGGAACGTGTAGGCAGTCATCTCCGCGCGCCGAGCCAAGAGTCCATACGAGGGCTTCTGCGGTGAGCGACGCAACGCCCGAACACTTCGACGTGCTGATCATCGGTGCCGGCCTCTCCGGCATCGGCTCCGCCTGGCATTTGCAGAAGCGCTGTCCGGACCGGACCTGGGCGCTCCTGGAGGCGCGGGACGCCATCGGCGGGACGTGGGATCTCTTCCGCTATCCGGGGATCCGCTCGGACTCCGACATGTACACGCTCGGCTACCGTTTTCGACCGTGGCGCCAGCCGAAGGCAATTGCCGACGGACCCTCCATCAAGGCCTACGTCGAGGAGGTCGCCCGGGACCACGGCATTGACTCCGAGATCCGCTTCCAACACCGCGTGGTGAGGGCGGAGTGGTCGTCGGACGACGCGCGCTGGACGGTGGACGTGGAGGTGGGGCCGGAGCGAAGGCCGGCGCGGCTCACATGTAGCTTCATTCATGCATGTACCGGCTACTACCGATACGACCGGGGCTACACGCCCGAGTGGCTCGGCACGGAGCGCTTCGAAGGTCGGATGGTGCATCCGCAGCACTGGCCCGAGGATCTCGACTACGGGGGCGAGCGCGTGGTCGTCATCGGGAGCGGCGCGACCGCGGTCACTCTCGTTCCCGCGATGCTCGAGGGGTCGGGCGCCGCGGCCCACGTGACAATGCTCCAGCGCTCTCCCACGTACATCGTGGGGCTGCCGAGCCGGGACAGGATCGCAGACGCGCTCCGCCGATGGCTCCCCGAGCGGCTTGCCTACGCTCTCATCCGGTGGAAGAACGTGCTGCGCCAAATGTTCTACTACCAGCTGGCCCGCCGGCGCCCCGAGGCCATGAAACGGGTGATCCGGAAAGGCCAGCGTCTGGCGCTGGGCGACGAGTACGACATCGACACGCACTTCTCGCCCCGCTACGACCCCTGGGACGAGCGGCTCTGCGTGGTTCCTGACAACGACCTCTTCCGCGCGATCCGCGAGGGCCGGGCGTCCATCGTGACCGACCAGATCGAGACGTTCACGGAGACGGGCATCCGGCTCCGCTCGGGAGGGGAGCTGGACGCGGACGTCATCGTGACCGCGACGGGGCTCGAGGCCGAGATACTCCACGGCGTCACGCTGGTCGTGGACGGCCGCGAGGTCGAGCTGCCGCGCACGCTCTCCTATAAAGGGATGATGTACAGCGACGTTCCCAACTTCGCGTCTTCGCTCGGCTACACGAACGCGTCGTGGACCCTCCGGGCCGACCTGGTCTCCGAGCACGTCTGTCGGTTGCTCAACCACATGAAGCGGCGCGACTACGTGCAGTGCACGCCGCGACGTCAGGACTCGTCGATCAGCGAGGAGCCGGTGCTCAACCTCAAGTCCGGCTACATCCGGAGGGCGCTCTCGAGGATGCCGAAACAGGGGTCACAGGCTCCCTGGCGCTTCAACCAGAACTACGTGAAGGACCTGTTCGCGCTTCGGTTGGGGCGCGTGGACGACTCCGCGCTGGAGTTCAGGAGCGCGGCCGACGGGCCGAAGGGAGCGAAAGTCCAGGCGGAGGAGGCCGAGGGAACGAAGACGGGCGCGGTGGAGGCCGCGCGGCGTGGGACCCCCGCCGGCTGATCGCATGCGGCGGCTCCCCACGCCGAGGGCCAGCCGGTGATCTGGGCCTTCGTTGGCGCAGCGCTGGCCGCGCTCGTCCTGCTTCTGTTCGCGCTGGCTCTCTTCACGGCCCGGACGGCACGGAGGGTCGAGGCCGTCGTGCCACCGCTCGGGAGCCTCGTCGACGTCGACGGCGCCAGGCTCCACTACATCGAGCGCGGGGAAGGACCGGTGGTGCTCCTCGTTCACGGGCTGGCTGGCCACCTCCGGCTGTTCACCCACTCGCTGGTCGACCGGCTTTCAGAGGACTTCCGTGTGGTCGCGGTGGAGCGTCCCGGCTCGGGATACTCCGTTCGGCGCCGGGGGACGCCGGCCGGGCCACGTGCCGACGGAGCGGCCCTCGCCGAGTTCATCCGGACGCTGGGGCTCGGCCGCCCCCTCCTTATGGGTCATTCCCTCGGGGGTGCGGTCTCCCTGGCCGCCGCGCTCGATCATCCGGACCTGGTCGCGGGGCTCGCGCTCGTCTCGCCGCTGACTCACCCCGTGGCCGTGACGCCGGACGTGTTCAAGCCGCTGGAGATCCGGAGCCCGATGCTGCGTCGCCTGGTCGCCCGGACCATAGCCGTCCCGCTGTCCATGCGAGCGAGCGAACGGACGCTCGAAGTGCTGTTCGGCCCCGAGCCCGTGCCCGACGACTTCGCGGTTGCAGGAGGTGGACTTCTGTCGTTGCGGCCACAGCAGTTCGAGACCGCGTCGACGGATCTGGTGGCCGCTCCGGCCGACATGCCCGGGCTGCTGGAGCGCTACGGGACGATCCGCGTGCCGGTGGGGATTCTGTATGGTACGGGGGACCGGATCCTGGATCCGGAGCTCCACGGAAACGGCATGCGCGGTCGCATACCGGGACTCAGGGTCGAGCTGGTCGAGGGCGGACACATGCTTCCGCTCACGCAGCCCGCCCGCGTGGCCGCGTTCGTGCGTGAGGTCGCGTTGGAGGTGAGGGGCGGCTGACCGCGCCCCCCCTCACCCGCATGATCCGGTCAGCGCACTCGCGGAGCGCCGTCTAGGCGCCTCAGGCGACCGGCCGTCTCAGCAACAGCGCTCCATGCCACTTGTGAAGGACCTGCGCTGCAACGCTGCCGACCAGTGTGGGCCTTACGCCCGTCATGCCGTGCGTCGTCATGGCGATCAGGTCCGCCTCGGTGTCCCTCGCCACCCCGAGAATGCCTTCGGCGGGGTCGGACGCCATCACGACATGGACATCGACGTCGGCGCCGTCGGCGCTCAGCCGCTCACGGATCGGGGCCAGGCGCTCCATCGCCTGCGCCTGGATAGAGGCGAGCGGCGTCCAGCCGGCCTTTCCGACACGTTTGCTCTCTGCCACGTGTACGATCGTGTAGCTCTTCACGCCGGCCGCCTTCCCGAGCGCCTGCACGGGCTCCAGTATGCTCTGAGCATAGGCGGACTGGTCGAGCGGAATGACGACGCGCTCGATGGCTTGGGGCGTCGAGTAGCTCTCCTCGGGGTGGTAGAGCAGGATGGGCGCGACTCCGCACGTCACCAGCCCTTCCGCCACGGAGCCGAGGCGCAACCGGTCCAGCCCGGCCCGGCCGTGTGTGGCCATGACGATCAGGTCGGCTCCAACCTGCTTGGCGTGTTTCTCCAACGCCTCAACGACTTTCCCGCCGCCTACGACGGCCTGATCCACCTCGAGGTTCGAGACGCGGAGGTCGTCGGCGACGTTCGTGAGGTAGTCTTCGGCAGCCACGAAGTCGTCGTTGACCGAGACGAGATGGAGACGCGTCGTCGGCGCGGCCCCGACCAGTCGGGCGAGCGGCAAAGACTGCTCGCTGAAGGATGTTCCATCCAGGGGAACCAGAACCGAACTGAACATGGGGAACCTCCTCCGAACCGGGTTCGTTCGCTGCGTGGGCGCCCATCCAAATCGCTCGACCGACCAAGGCAGCCCGAGTGTCGTTCGTTACGATTCCGAATCGGGTCCCGTCACCGCTGTCGGGAGAATGCTGATACCCATTGTAGGGGGGCGGAATTCGCCTATAGTCGGTCCAACTCCAAACCGAACTTCGCGGCCTCGGGTGCGACGTCGAACGTGAACTCCGTGTCGGCACCCGAGAGCGTCAGTCTGTCCGTGGACAGCGTCGTGTCGAACTGCCACGTCGTGCTGAAGAACGGTCCCGTTACGTTCAGGGTCAGCACGTCCCCGCTCGAAGACCAGGTTCCGGTGAACGTTCCGTCCGGCCCGCCGGTGCCGGCCAGCGTGAACGTGCAGGCGCCCCCGCTCCCCAACAGCAGCGTCGCGGCTCCCCCGGTCGGCACCACATCCACCGTCTCGGACGGGTTCGACACCCGGGTGAATTCGATCTTGCTCGCCTCCCACGTTCCGGTGAGCTCCGCGGGACTCGGTCCGGTTCCCCGGTTGTTCTTGCAGCCGCTCGCCGCCGCGAGCGCGACGAGCAGCGCGATTGCCGTAGTACGCATCGGATTCTCCTGCTCGTAATCGCTTGCCATCGCTGCAATCGGTGCGCCTCTGGTGACGCCGGGTGAAGTCGTTGCGGCACAAGACGTAACGGTGCGATGCACCCAGCTCCGTTGGGCCAATTGGGACATTCGGGCCCGCCGAGCGCTGGGAGGACCGGACAAGTTGGCTCCATCCGGTCTCGTCGCTGGGGCGGAGCCCTGTTCGCCATCGGACCGGGGATCGTTGGAAGGACGCGCGCCGTGCCACCCACGGCGTTCCTCGGTGTAGGCTAGCGGATCTTCACCCCTACCTACCGAGGTGCCATGAAGACCGCGCGGAACCGGCAGCCGGACCAAGGCGATCGCGAGCTCGAGCTCGGCTTCGGCTCTGTCATCTCTCGACAGGCCGAGCGACGACTCCTGAACCGCGACGGCACCTTCAACGTCAGGCGACGCGGGCTCGGCTTCTGGGAGTCCA
>JASFUR010000037.1:0-13618 GCA_050050215.1 Gemmatimonadota bacterium | reverse complement strand
CGTCGACGCCTACCTCGCCGAGCGCCAACTCGCTCCGGACACGCTGACCCGCCTGGAGTCGATCCTCCCCTCCTGACGGCTCTGGCTGCTCCTTCGCGCGGCCCCCGAGACCTCAGGCGTCCTCCAGCCTGCATCTCAGAATGCGCATCGACGGCGGCCCTCCGAGGGGGCCTCCCTCGGACGTGAGGGCGACCACACCCTCCATCCCGATGCCGACCGCCTCACCCTGGATCTCCGCCAGCGACCGTAGGTTCGCCAGCCCTCCGTCCACGTGCGCCAACCGGCCCGCTTCGACCCGGTAGAACTCGAGCGCCTGGTAGGTCCGGATCGCCACCCAGCTGCCGTCCGGAGAGGCCGAGGCTCCCGTGACCCGGTCGAGGAGCCCCTGCGGCCCGTCGCTCAGCTGCTGGACCTCCTCCAACACGACCGTGTCCGGGCGCAGAGAGCCCGGATAGCGATAGACGCTCACGGGGGCGCTTCCGCCCTTCGTGACCAGGTAGGGTGCCCCGTCGGGCAGGACGAAGAGGGCCTCCACGTCGCGCGGCCCGTCCGGAAGCGCGATGGGGAAGACGTCCGCCTCGAGCGTGGGGCGGTCTTCGGCCCCATCGGACACCAGGGGCTCTGCGACCCGCACGATGCGGATGCTTCCCGCTCGCCTGCGCTCGCCGTTGTCGCCGGTATCGGCGAGGTAGAGGCACGAGCCCGCCTCGGGGCACCGCGCGATCTCGAGATCTTCCCAGTCCCGCATCCGGACCGGCACGTCGAAGCGCGCCACGACTCGCCCGTCCCGGTCCAACGCGTAGAGGTCGGAGTCCCCGTCGTTGTGGGTCCACAGGATGTCGGGATTCCTGCGACCGACCGCGATTCCACTGGTCTCAACGAGCTCACGAGACAGCACGGTCGGCGCTGTCAGCTCCGTGCATCCGGGCCCGGACGTGGCGATGGGCGCACAGGTCAGCGCCGCGGACGCGGCGCAACATGCGGCGACGGCCCTGGCTCTCATGGAATCGCCGGGTTCGGTCAGCCCGCCGACTCGGTGATCTGTCGGTGCACCTGCGTGAAGATCTGGCGGAACGACTCGAGCGGCAGCGCGCCCTGGATCGGGCCCGCGCCTACGATCCAGAACGTGGGCGTCGACCGCACCCCCAGCTGACTGGCGAGAGCGGTTGCGCTCGCGACCCGCTGTCGCCGGAGATCGTCCTGGAGGCACGTGTCGTACGAGCTCTCGTCGACGCCGATCCGCAGTGCCCAATCCCGGACCAGGGCCGCGGGGTCGTCGGCGTTCTTCCACTCCCGCTGCCGCTCCCACAGTGCCTCCGACAGCGTGGCGAATGCCCGGGGATCCTCCGCGAGCGCGCATTCGGCGGCGATCGTGACGGCGGGGGAGTTGGGGAACATGCCCGTGATGAACGGCATGAACTTCCACTCGATCATGTCGGTCTCGATGAACTCCTCCCGGATGGTCGGGAAGGTCTCGATCTGGAACTTGCGGCAGTATCCACATCCGTAGTCGACGAACTCGATGACCTTCACCGGCGCCTCGGCGGATCCCATGTTCACGCCGAGCACGTCCACGCCGAGCGTCGGCTCCTCGCTTTGGAGCAGCGTCGTGTCCAGCATCGTCGCCAATTCGTCCGCCTTGGGCTGTTGCAGCAACACCTGGGCGGTTCCGGTCGTACCGGCCTCCGCTGCGGGCGCGTCCCCGCCGCAACCCGCGACGAGCAGCGCCGTGAGCGCCGTCCATCCGATTCCGTTCAATCGCCTCATTACAGCTCCAAGTTGATCAGCTGGCCGAGTCCGGCCAGGAAGGCGGTCAGCCGCGCGAAGTATCCCGTGAGCAACGCGACGCCTATCGCGGCGATCACGCCTCCGGCGATCCGTCGTAGCAGACCCACCCGCGCCATCACACCCGTGCTACCCGCGAGTGGCCAGTTCAGTCCCATCGACAGCAGAAAGAACGGGAGCCCCAGCCCGATCGCGTAGCTCAACAACAGGACGCCACCCTCGACCATCGTCCCGTCCTGCGAGACGTACAGTAGGATGGAACCGAGAACCGGTCCAATGCACGGGGTCCAACCGGCCCCGAACGCGAGGCCGGTGAAGAGTGACCCGGTCGCCCTGGCCGCGCGCGCTCCGGCGGCGGGGGGCGCGACTCCATCTCCTTTCGCCGCGAAACCCGCGGCCAGATACACGCCCCAGAGCGCGAGGAGCACGCCCCCGGCCCGCTGAATCCACGGAAGCGAGCGTGAGATGAGCGCTCCGAGCGGCGTCGCCACGAGGCCGAGGGAGAGGAAGACGAGCCCGAATCCGGTCAGAAAGAAGAACGAGTGTGCCGCGGCCGCGCCCCGGGCGCGCTCCACCGATCCCCCGGCGAGCTCGTCCACGCTGAGCGCGGTGACGAACGCCAGGTAACCCGGCAGCAGGGGGAGGACGCACGCGGAGAGCACCGAGACGACCCCCGCCAGGAAGGCGAGCGGAATCGATACCTGGACCTCTACCACGCGTGGGACTCCCGGTTGGCCTTGGGCGCCACTACAGCGTGAAGTCCTCGAGCAGCCGCTTCTCCTCCTCGCCGACCTTCACACGGATCTCGAGGTGCTTCTCCATGCCGCTGCCCTGGAGCTTGCTCAGCAGCAGCTGGTCGAGCTGGAAGAGCCCGGCAGAGTTGGAAATCTCGATGACCACCGCGATGGGCTTGGTCTCGCCCCGCTCGATGGAGACCGAGTCCACGGCCGCCGCAGAGACGGAATGGATGGACAGGGAGCCGGCCTCGAACGGGATGCGCGAGCGCCCCTTGGCCATGTCGAGCGCATCGGCGATGCGGACGATGCCCGCCTCGAGCGTGAGCGGCTTGCCGCCGGACCGGTGCGAGATGATGGCGTGCTGCACTTCCGCCCTCACCACGGTGGCCACGCGGGGTGGATAGATCTCGGGTAGGATCTCCCGCAGCTTCTGGTCGGCGATGAAGAGGCTGTAGCTCTCGTGATCGGCCCGGTGGATCGACATGCCGAGGTCGTGCATCAGGGAAGCGAGCGCCACGACGACTTCCGCGACTGTGGGCTCCATGTCGTAATTCCGCACGACGCCCGGCTGGACGCCGGCGTCGACGAGGACCCGGAGCATCTTCACGGCGATGTTCATCACGATCTTCACGTGCACGGGGCCGTGGTCGGTCATCGACAGACGCTCCACCGCGTTCACGTTGGCGGCGGTCCAGAGCGCGTAGAGGTCCTCGTCCTCGTTCACGAGCTGCATGACCCGGCGGAGCTCGGGATTGTGGCGGTCGGGGACGTTCATGACGATGCGGCGCTCGAAGCGCGCGTCGATGTCCCGACCGGCGTCGGCTCCGGTGGTCTGAAGCTCGAGATCTTCGTCAATCACAGTGCGCTCTCCCAGTCGGTGACCTTCGCCGCGCCGTCCATCACGACGACGGTCCCGACGATGCGGTCGTGGATGGCCTGGCGATTGGCGTCCCAATACACCTGGGCGAACCCCAGGAGTCCAGTGGCGAAGCCCGCCGCATATCCTCCGGCGCGCTCGAACGCGATCCACCAGTTGATGGGTCGCCCGTCGAGCCGAAGCACGCGGATGCCCAGCAGGCGCTTTCCGAGCGTCTGGCCGTTGGTCACGGACAGCAGGACGGTGGTGTAGAGCGCCGCCCAGCCGAACCCGAAGCCGAGATCGTCGAACACGCTGCGTACCCAGGACAGGATGCCTCCCGACTCCGCCTCGTCGAGCTGCTCCTCGGCTTCCCTCAGCTGTGCCTGGGCCGCACGCCGCCGAGCCTGCAGCACGGTGATGCGGTTCTCGAGCGCGGCGAGCGTGTCGGAGGCGAATTCCCTCGCGAGGCGCGCCTCGAGCGCATCGAGCAGCTCCTCGTCCATCGGGTCGTCCACGCCTTCCCGGCGGAGCTCCACGTACGCATCGAGTGCCTCCTCCGCGGTGTAGAGGCTCACGCCGTCGCGGACCGCTTCGACGTCGCGGATCTCCACGGGCTCCTCCGGCGCAGTGGCGACACTGTCGTTGTCGCTCGGCAGGCCGACCGTGATCTGGCCGTTGTCCCCCAGATCCACTGCGACCCCCTGCTCATCCAAGACTTCGCCGAGGTTCTCGAGGTCGTCCGCCACGTCCGGTCCGAAGGTCACCGCGGCCCAGATGCCCAACGACAGGAGGCCCACGCCTACGCCGAGGCAACCGATCGAGAAGCGTCGTGCCCGGTCGAAGACGTTTCCTTCCACTTCCGTTCGCCGAGTGCTGGCCCTCACGAGCGCGATGGCGATGACGACGCCGAGCACGAGCGCGAAGCTGCGGGTGACCGCGGTCAGGATGCCGATACAGACGAGATCGACCAGGATCGCGGCGAAACGCCTGCCGGGGGTCGCGAGCGGCGTGCCCAGCAGCTCCGGCGAGACGTGGAAGGCTTCGGGCGTGATGACGCTCCGCGGGTCACGGGCGTTCGACGGAGCGGCCATCGCGGAGCCCTCTCGCTTACCTCCGTCGCGCCCAGAAGACGAGCGCGAGTCCGACCGCAGCGCCCACGAGAGCTCCTCCGGCGACGATCCGGCGGATCTGCGACTCCGACTCGGCAATGCGTGCGGGCGGCGGAACGACGGTGTCGTAGTCGTCGAGCGGGTACATCTCGTCGTCCGGCCCCGCCTCGTCGGAGCGGCCGTCGCCGCCGCTTCGGGTCGACGTTCCGGAGCGGCCGGGCTCGGCACGCTCCGCGGGGACGGCTTCGTCTTCGGTGCCGTCCCAATCGCACGAGGGACAGTCCACCCGCCCGCGATCCTTCGCGGTGCGGTTCGAGTGCACGACCTCCGCGCCGCACACGGGACACTCGAGGCCGGCCGGCAGGGGACGGATCATCTCGTACAGGGCCCCCTTGGAGAGGTCGAGCTCGTCGGCGATATGGTTGACGCTCTGGTCCGAGCCCCAGTACAGCTCGTTCGCGCGATCTTCTGCGTTCACGGTGCGACGGCTCCTCTCTCCGCTTGACCGGTCCGGGCTCGAGCCTGAACATAGCTCCGCCTCGCCCGGCGGCCCAAACCCTGGCCCGCATCGCGTTTCCCAGCTCGCCCCTGAAGGTCATCCGTGAGGATCCCCGTAGCGCACGGCCACCTCGAGGCCCTGATGAAGGAGCCCGACGGCGCGGCCCATGGCGTCGCCGTCGTCTGCCACCCCCATCCGCTGCACGGCGGCACGATGCACACCAAGGCCGTGTATCGCGCGGCGCAAGCGCTGAACGAGGCGGGGCTGGTCGCGCTCAGATTCAACTTCCGCGGCGTCGGCGCGAGCACGGGGTCGTACGAGGAAGGCATCGGTGAGCGGGAGGACGTGACCGCGGCGATCGACTGGCTGGTCGAGGAGTACCCGCACCTGCCGGTGATTTGCGGCGGCTTCTCCTTCGGATCCATGGTCGGCCTCGCCGTGGGCGTGGACGACGACCGCGTCGACGGCCTGCTCGGGCTCGGGCTTCCGGTGAGGAGGCTGGCCTACGACTTCGGCTATCTGGGGGAGACCACCAAGCCCCTCCTGGTGGTGCAGGGGGAGCAGGACGAGTTCGGGTCCGGAGAGGAGGTCGCGGCGGCTCTGGCGGGGATGGAATCGCACGTCACGCTGGTACGCATCCCCGGCTCCGACCACTATTTCACGGATCGTCTCGACGAGCTGCGCGAGGCCGTGCGCGGCTACTTTCAGAGTGGTCCGGGGGCGAAGCTCCTGGTGAGGATCTGACCGACGTGGGAGGAGAAGATGCGTAGCCGCGATCGGGTGCTGCAGAGCCTGGAGAACGTCTACAGGGAAGCCTTCAAGGCGGCCGACGCCGCGGGGGACGCCTCCGCCATGGCTCGCCTCGACCTCGAGTACCAGCGCGAGCAGCTGCACATGGAGGTGTTGCTCGACATCCGGGAGCTGCTGACACCCGAGCAGCCCGACGAGACCAAGTCGCTGCTCGAGAAGGCTCAGCAGCTCCGAAGGCTGACGAAGCTGCGGCCATGAAGATCTACACCCGTGGTGGGGACGGAGGTGAGACCTCGCTGTTCGGCGGTGGCCGTGTGGGCAAGGCCCACGCGCGCGTGGAGGCGATGGGTGACGTGGACGAGCTGAATGCTACGCTGGGGTGGGCGCTCGGCGACGTGGACGATCCCGTCACACGAGAGCGGATCCAGTCGATCCAGCACGATCTGTTCGCGCTCGGCGCAGAGCTGGCCACGCCCGAAGCCGGTCCGGGACGGGTCCGTCCGGAGACGCCCGGGCTTCCCGGGGGGCGGGCAGAAGAGCTCGAGAGGTGGATCGACGAGACGGACGAGGAGCTGCCGTCGCTGAAGGCGTTCGTGCTGCCCGGGGGTGTGCCCGGAGCCGCGGCTCTCCATCTCGCACGCACGGTGTGCCGGAGAGCGGAGCGCTCGGTCGTGCGCCTCGCGGAATCGGAGCCGGTGGACGGTGCGCTGACCACGTACCTGAACCGCCTTTCGGACCTGCTCTTCGTGCTTGCACGGCTGGAAAACCGACGTGCCGGGGCCGGGGACGTGGAGTGGCGGAAGGGCCCCGGCACGGAGCGCTGAAGGCGCTTGCGGCTTCCCGGTCGTTCTTACAGCTTGAGAATTCTCCCGCCGGATCCCTCGCGGGGCGTCCTCGTCTGAAGGGCGTCATCCCCGCGGCGAGAACGAACAGGAAGCCAGATCGCTTATGACTTACATCATTGCAGAGCCCTGCATCGGGCAGAAAGACGGCAGCTGCGTCGAGGTGTGCCCCGTGGACTGCATCTACGAGGGCGACGACCAGTTCTACATCCATCCGGACGAGTGTATCGACTGCGGTGCATGTGAGCCGGAGTGTCCCGTACAGGCGATCTTTCCGGATACGGATATCCCGGACGAGTGGACCAACTATCTCGAGAAGAACAAGGCCCACTTCGACTGATCCGGCGGGCTGCAGCCCGAGCCGGAAGAGAAAAGTGCGGCGGGAGCCTCCGAGGCCCCCGCCGCACTTTTTCGTCTTGCCTATTCGGACGTCGCTCTCGCTATAGGCCGGCCTCCCTGATGCGCTCTATGGACAGTTGGGTGGGTTGATCCGCCTTGGGGGCCAACCTGGGCCCCTTCGGCTCCACTTCCTTCTGCTGGCGCACCAGGAGGATGGTCGTAGCGAGCGCAGCGGCGCTGATAAGGCCGAGCGCGAACTTCTTCATGCTACTTCCTCGGGTGGTGGGTCGCATGCTACCGATGGTATGCAGGAATCACGCCATTCGGAGCAAGGACCCCGGAGTCCCGAAAGGCGTTGAGAATCCGCCATTCGTCCGGTGCCCTCGTCGGCGATCCCTCAACCGGGTGAGGCGCGCGCGCGACAACGAGTCGGATCTCGAGCACAGGTGGGCAACGAGTCGGGACGATCGAATGTGACGCGCCCGGGAGCCGTATGGTCCCGTGGAGGCTATTATGGGGGTGGACCAGGGAAGGAGCTTCGAGGGATGACGACGGACGGCCAGGGGCTGGGTGGCTCCCTGAATCAGACGCGACAGGTCACGATCGACGCGTTGTGCGAGCACTTCGCCAACGACGCGATGTCGGTCGAGGACTTCGAGGCGCGGGTCGACGTCGCGCACCGGGCCACGTCGGTCGAGGAGCTCCGCAAGCTCCTCAGCGACCTTCCGTCCGGCAACCTGCCCGCGGTCCCCGGATCGTCCGCGTCACCGACACGGGTTGGCACGAACCCCGTCGTTCCCCGGGAGCACGTGAAGGAGACCGGGTACGCGATCGCGATCCTGGGCGGCAGCCGTCGCACCGGTCGGTGGACGCCGGCCCACATCACACACACGATCACGATCATGGGCGGCGCCGAGCTCGACTTCCGGGAGGCCGCGCTGCCACCCGGGGTCACGGAGCTCAAGGTCTACGCGCTGATGGGCGGCGTGGAGGTGATCGTTCCTCCGGGCCTCAACGTCGAGAGCCACGGCATCGGCATCCTCGGTGGGTTCGACCACGCCGGTGACGAGGAGCTGCGCCCGGAAGCGGGCGCGCCGACCCTCAGGGTGAGCGGCGTCGCGATCATGGGCGGGGTCGACATCAAGGTGCGCCACCCGGGCGAATCCGCCCGCGACGCGCGTCGGCGTCGCAGGCAGGAGCGCCGCGACCGGCGCCGTGAGCTGCGGGACCGGATGAAGGAGCTCAAGAGCGACATCCGGCGGGGCCTGAAGGACTAGGCTCCGGTCAGGGCCGCTCGCCGGCCGCCCGCGTCAGTCGCCGAGCGTTCGGTCCAGGTAGGCCTTCAACCTCTGCCAGGCGTCGAGCGCCGCGTCCGTGCGGGCCTCGGGATCCTCGTCGATCCTGAGCCAGAATCCGTGATTGACGTCGTCGTAGACGTGCACGTCGTTCTCGATGCCGGCCTCGCGCAGCGCGGCCTCGAAGCGGGCGACCTGGTCCGGCGGGATGCCGGTGTCGAGGCTGGCGAACGTGCCGTACACCTCGTGGCTCAGGTTCGCGAGCACCGCCGGGTCCTCGACGAGCTGTCCGTAGAAGATGGCCGTGGCGTCGTGCTCGTCTCCGTCCAGGCCGAACGACAACGCGATGCCTCCCCCGAAGCACCAGCCCATCGCGCCGACCCGGCCGCTGACGTCGGGACGGGACTTCAGGTAGGCGGTGGCGGCGTTCAGGTTGGCGACGACCTGGTCCATGTCGCCCTGGGTCTCCCGCACGAGCGCCATGTTCTCCTCGGGATTGGAACCGGTCCTGCTCGAGTAGAGGTCCGCGGCCAACGTGACGTAGCCCTCGGCGGCCAAGTCGTCGGCGACCTCGCGGACCCGATCGACCAGCCCGTTCCACTCGTGGATGATGACGAGCGCCGGGAAGGGGCCCTCGCCTTCCGGGACCGCCAGGTAGCCCACGGTCTCGGGGTGGCCGTCGAAGTACTGGAGGTCCGTGCCCTCGAGCGCGCCGCCCCGGCCCACGATGGCGGGAGGAAGCTCCCCGGGCGCGGTGGGCGCGAGCGCGACGCGGGGTCCGGTCGGCGGCTCACGGACCGCGGACTCGGAGGCTTGGTCGTCGGCGGGTGAGCAGGCGACCACCAGGACGGTGAGCAGCAGGGCATGGCGGCGCATCGTGGATCCTTATATATGGTGATTCCGAGTTGTCCCCCGACGGGGACGGTTGCAGTGTATGAAGAGGACGCGCATCGGTGTGCCTGCGCAACCCGACCCGCCGGAAACGGCGGTTCTACGGGTGGAACCGGCTTGGCACGTCGCTTGTAGTAGCGTCGGTTCGGTCATCGGGTTGGCCGGACTTTTTGTTCAGCGTACAATCAGGGCGACCATCCATCGCCGGAGGTTAGAGATGTTTCGACGGACACGCCTCGAGCTCCTTTCAGTCGCGTTCCTGCCGCTGGGACTGGGGCTCGCTATCCAGGGTGCGCCCGCGCCGACGGTCGAGCGCGACCTGGCCCCCGCTGTGCCCGCTCAGGGCGACGTGAGCTATGCGACCCAGGTGGCCCCGATGTTCGCCGAGCAGTGTGTCAGCTGCCACGGCGCCGAGACGGCGGAGGCCGAGCTTCGCCTCGACAGCTACGAGGCCGCCATGAAGGGCTCCGAGTACGGCACGGTCATCGAGGCCGGCAGCCCGGAAAACAGCCTTCTCATCGAAATGATCTCCGCCGGCGAGATGCCCCAGGACGCGGACGCGCTCGACGAGGACGTCATCGAGATGGTGCGTGACTGGATCGCCCAGGGCGCCGAGAACAACTAGGACCACGACCCCGTTCGGCGGGCTCTCCAGTCGGGGACCCGCTCCGGAATCGATTCGGCCACCCCGCTCGACAACCGGGCGGGGCGGCCGTACGATGTCCGTCCCTTGCGCAGGACCCGTCTTATCGGAGGTACGATGAAGCGCATCCTATTCGCGGCAGTCGGCGTGCTCGTCACGGCCACGGCCGCACAGGCCCAGTCGAACGCAGAAGTCCAACGAGCTCTGGCTCCCCTCTCCGGCCGGAGCGCGGAAGGCGCCATGGTCGTTCATTGGAACGCCGACCATTCGTACACCACCCTGAAGGAAGGCTCGAACGGGTGGGTGTGCTACGATCGCTCGAGCGATCCCGGGCGTCCGGCGTTCGCGGTGCAGTGCACGAACACCGGCAACCTCGACCGCGTGGCCCAGAACCGTCGCATCGCGGCGCAAGCACAGGGTGACAGCGACGTGAACACCCGGCTGGTGGCCGAGGCCGCCGCCAACGGTGAGCGCGTGCCCGCCGTCTTCGGTTCGGTCTGGCTCAACCTGAACGGGGCCGACCAGGCGAGCGCCGGCCGGCACATGACGGTGGCGGTCCCCAACGCTACGGCCGAGTCCCTCGGCGTCCCGGCCCGCCCGTCCGGCGGCGTGCTCTGGATCATGGCCGGAGGCACGACCGAAGCGCACTTGATGTCGCCGTAACGCCGCCTCGCGGTGTTACGACGGAGGAACAGAAGAGGGCAGGGCGCCGGACGGGAGTCCGGCGCCCTTCTTCCAGGGGCATGACCATGAGATTTGAAGCCCGAATGCACCGCACGGCGCTGCTCGCCGCGGCCGGCCTCGCCCTGATGATCTCGGCGGTTCCGATTCACGCGCAGTCCCCCGTGAACCTCGGGCCCGTCGTGAACTCTCCCGCGCGGGACGCCGAACCCACGTTCAGCGCGGATGGGCGCACGATGTACTTCAACTGCTTCGGCCGGAACGGCCGGGCGGGCAACGACATCTGCGTGACGCACAGGGTCGACGGCGGCTGGAGCGAGCCCGAAGTCGTGGAGGCGGTGAGCACGGAGGAATACACCGAGGTCGAGCCGCTGCTGTCCCCGGACGGAAGCAGGCTCTACGTCATGAGCGATCGGCCCGGCGGGCTCGGCAGCTTCGACATCTGGGTCAGCGAGCTCGTCGAGGGCGAGTGGTCCGAGCCGGTGAACCTCGGCGCCCCGATCAACTCGCCCTATGCGGACCACTGCATCTATTTCTCCGGTCCTGACTGGGACGTCGCCTTCTGGACGTCGACCCGGCCCGGGGGCTTCGGCGGCAACGACATATGGACGTCGGAGAGGGTGGACGGCGTCTGGCAGGAGGCCGTGAACCTGGGGCCCAACGTGAACACGTCGGCCAGCGAGCACCACTCGCTGCCGACCCCCGACGGGCGTTCCCTCTACGTGACCGCGGTGCGGCCGGACGGCCTGGGCGGGGAGGACATCTACGTGACGACCCGCGGTGCGGACGGGGTCTGGGGCCCGCTCGTGAATCTCGGGCCCGACGTGAACTCCGAGGCGAACGACCGGTGTCCGGCATTCTCACCGGACCACCGCACGTTCTACTTCGATTCCGAGCGGCCGGGCGGGCAGGGGGACAAGGACTTGTGGTCCATCCCCTACGAGGTCATCGCGGACCGCCGCTGACGGCCCCTCCGGCCCACCCGCTCGGGGTGGCTAGGACGCTTTGGTGCCCGTGAAGGTGCCGTCCGCGAGTCCCGCCAGGCTGAACTGGCCGGTCCACACGCCTTCCGAGTTCACCGTGCCGACGTAGCTCACGGTGCCGCCCTGGCCACCGGCTTCCACTTCGAAGGTCACGGTGACGGTGTCACCGTCGACGGTCCCGGTGACGTCGGTCTCACCGAGCGTCTCGGACGAGTAGTGGCCGGTCAGGGCCATGCCGTCCTGCTGGAGCGTCATGGAAGGGTTGGAGACCTGGCCCATGACGTCGACCTCGAGGTTCCAGGTGCCGGTCATGTCGACCTGCGCCCTGACGGGCATCGCCGTGACGGCGAAGAGCGTGAGCGCCGCTGCGACGAGCGCTCCGATGCGGGGGGCTTGGATGGTCATGCTGCACTCCTCTGAAGTACTTCGGTGAGTGTGTCTATTGCTTGGTGGCCGAGAACGTGCCGATGGGTAGGACCTGGCCCTGTACGTCGATGATCAGCTCGCCCGACCAGACACCATCGCCATCCACCGTGCCTTGGTAGGAGAGCGGCGCGTCGCCCACGCCCTCGATCATCGCGGAGAAATCCACGGTCACGCTGTTGCCGTCAACCGAGCCCGTCACGTCCGCCTCGCCGAGCGTGGCGGAGGAGTAGTGGCCTGTCAGGCTCATGCCGTCCTGCTCGAGCATCATGGTCGGGTTCGTCGTGCCGTTCTGCTCGGACTCGACTTCCATCTGCCAGGTGCCCGCCATGTCGACCTGCGCCTGGACGGACTGGGCCTGGAGGCCGAGGACGGCGAGGGCCGTCACCAGTCCGCCGAGGAATCGGACGTTGTTGCGCATCACATTCAGCTCCTTTATCTCGTGCTCGTGGTCGCTGCAGGTATCTTCAGCGACGCTCTTCCCACCCCTACGGGCTTCGCTTCGTTCCACGACGACGGGGCCCCGAGACGACAAGAGATACGATGAGAGCCATATCCAGCGCCCGAGCCGCGATCGTGCTGTCCCTCACCCTAGCCGCCATGGCGTGCGGAGGCGAGGGGGGCGGTGACGAGGCGATGCCCGACAACCCGCTCCTGTATCCGGCGCGGCCGGAGATGAACGAGACGGCGCCGGACACGTACCGCGCCCGGTTCGAGACCAACGAGGGCGACTTCGTCATCGAGGTGCACCGCGACTGGGCCCCCATCGGAGCCGACCGCTTCTACAACCTGGTCAACAACGGCTACTACGACGGCGTGCGCTTCTTCCGGGTGATCGACGGCTTCATGGCCCAGTTCGGCATGCACCCCGACCCGCTCGTGACGGCCCAGTGGAGGGCCGCGACCTTGCAGGACGATCCCGTGGTGGAGAGCAACACCCGGGGCCGCGTGACCTTCGCGATGACGAGCCAGCCCAACTCCCGCACCACCCAGGTCTTCATCAATTTCGGCAACAACACGAACCTCGACGGGATGGGCTTCGCCCCCATCGGTGAGGTCGTGGAGGGGATGGAAGTCGTAGACGCGCTCTATTCCGGCTACGGAGAGTCGCCGAACCAGGGCCAGATCCAGGCGCGCGGCAACGAGTACCTGGAAGAGGAGTTCCCGGACCTCTCCTACATCGTCAGCGCGACGATCGAGTAGAGGCTGCCATGAGCGTGTTCCGCGTCTACGGCCCCGCATTCCTGCTGTCTGCCGCGGCGGCGTTGGTGTCGTCGGCGTGCTCGCCCGGCTTCGAGGAGGGTGACGTCGCCCTGTCGACCGTGCCCACGCGGCCGGAGTACGTCAGCGGCGGAGACGTGCTGGTTCAGGTCGATCTCGCGGCGGATATCGATCCGGCGCTGGTGACCGTCGGCGTGGACGGCATGAGCGCCCACGTGGAGCAGGCTCCGGCCCCTCCGGATCGGTTGGGGCGGGACCGGAACGCGGTGCTCGCCCTGGTCTCGGGGCTGCCGGATGGGCCGAGCGAGCTCATCGCGTCGGTCGACGGGCAGCGCGCCGCATCGCTCCTCGTAACGAGCTATCCAATCGAGGGGCCGATCTTCTCGGGGGAGCACCTCGAGCCGTATTTCTGTCTGGAGGACCTGGCGCCGACAGACGACGGCCCGCGGGTCTTCGAGATCGGGAACGGCGAGACGCTCGACGGTTCGGGTCACGGCGCGGGCTGCTCGCTGCCCACCCGGGTCGACTACGTCTACATGCCGACGGGAGAGGACGCCGAGC
>JASFUR010000036.1:0-13672 GCA_050050215.1 Gemmatimonadota bacterium | reverse complement strand
TGCACGACCGCGAGTCCCAGACCGCTGCCTCCGACCTTGGTCGTGAAGAACGGATCGAAGATCCTGCTCCGGACCTCGGCGAGGATTCCCTCGCCGTTATCGGAGACGGTCAGGCAGATCGGGTGCATGATGTCGGTGCCGCGCGGACGCGGACTGTCCCGCTGATCTCTCAACGTCACACGGACCCGCCCTCCTTCTCCCGCGGCATGGGCACCATTCAGCACGAGGTTCAGGAGCGCCCGATGGATCAGGTCGGCGTCGCCGATGATCGGGATCGGTCCTTCATCCAGGTCGGCCACGATCTCCACCCCTTCGGTATCGGGATGCTGCTTGGCCAGGACGAGGCACTCGCGAATCACCGGGGACAGATCGATCTCCTCACGGGCGCTCAGCTTGAGTCCGGAGAACTCCAGGAACTCCGACAGCAGCCGGCTGAGGCGATCGGACTCGGTGAGGACCAGCCTCTCGAGGACCGCCCGGTCGTCACCGGAGACCCGGTTGTGGCCGAGCTGCTCGACCGCGCTGCGGATCGACGCCAGCGGGTTCTTGATCTCGTGCGCGAGCGACGCCGACAGGGCGGCCACCGCCTCCAGTCGCTCCGCGCGCACGTTCAGCTCCTCCATCCGCTCCAGCTCCGTGATGTCCTGGAAGAGCGCGGTGACCGATGGGCGCTCTCCCCCCAGGCTGCCCAGAATGGCGGTGCTCACACCGAGGCTCACCGATCCTTCCTCGACGAGCACCCGGGCCCGAGCCCGTTTCGCGGAGCGCCCGCTCTCGATGGCGCGTCGGAGGATGGCCACCAGGTCGGGGGAGACGTCCTCGAGCTCGCCCAGCATCATGTCCCCCACCCTTCCCTGCAGGTCGACGCGGAGGAGCGCGTCGGCCGCGGGGTTCGCGTAGGCAAGGCGGCCTTCCGCCGTGACCGTGAGCACGCCCGTGTAGAGGTTGGCGAGGATGTCTCCCGTGTCGAGACGAAGCTGTCGAAGCTGTGACGCGACGACCTGGCCGGCGCGCCGGAGTCGGTCGCCCACCAGCCCGGTGATGACGGCCACCACCGAGAAGAGGCCGATGTTCAGCGCGAGCGAGAGCGGGTCGGAGTACGCGTCGATCCGACGCCCCCACGCCACGTCGGCGAAGTAGACGATGCTGACGAGGGCCCCGATGAGGACTCCGCCTGGAAGCGGGAGCAGCAGCGCGCCCTCGCTGATGACGAGGATGTAGACCGAGGCGAAGCCGCTCAGTCTGCCGCCGGTCACGTGGACGATGCCGGTCACCAGGAGCACGTCCAGGATGACGTGCGCGTATAGGAAGTTCTCGCTGGGCTCGCGTCCGAGCCAATGCGTGTACCAGAACGACGCGCTGGTCACGATCAGCGAGACCAGGAACATCACGACGACGAGCAGCGTGTCCTGCGGCAGGGCCGCGAACCAGCTGAAGACCGCACCCGCGAAGATACCCGTCACGACCGTGAGGCGGCCGATATAGAGCCACCTCAGCAGGTTGCGGACGAGGGGCTGGTGCTCCTGGCCCGGCGCGACTGGCGCCGGAACGATCAGTTCGGCCACGGTCTCCCCGTGCAGAGACATTCGGGTCGAGCCAACCTTTGCCCGTCGCCTCGCAATATGCAAGGAATACTTTCTGGCAAAATGCGACCCCTGCAGTGCCGCCCGGGTCGCAAGCGGCTCGGGTGGCCGCACGTGCGCCGGGACGCCACATTCCGTCGATGCCCGACCCCACGTTGATCTCGGTCGCGCGCGGCGAGACGCCGGCGGACGTCCTGCTGCGTGGCGCGCGTGTGCCGAACGTCTTCACCGGTGAGGTCGAGGAGATCGACGTGGCGCTGCACGGCGGACGAATCGCGGGCCTCGGAGACGGATACGCGGCCGAGCGCATCGTGGACCTCGACGGCGCCTTCGTGCTTCCGGGCTTCATTGACGCACACGTCCACGTCGAGTCGAGCCTGGTGACGCCGCCCGAGCTCGCCCGGGCGGTCGTACCGCGCGGCACGACCGCGCTGGTGTCCGACCCGCACGAGATCGCGAACGTGCACGGCCTGGACGGTATCCGCTACATGCTCGACGCGAGCGAGGGCCTGCCCCTCACGGTCTTCATCATGGCAAGCTCGTGCGTGCCTGCGACCGACATGGGCACCGCCGGGGGGGCGCTCGACGCCGACCGGCTCGCGACGCTCATCGGGCACCCGAGGGTGCTCGGCCTCGCGGAGGTCATGAACTTCCCCGGCGTCATCCACGGCGCGCCCGAGGTCCTCGACAAGATCGCGGCCTTCCGCGGCCTTCCCATCGACGGACACGCGCCCGGCGTGCGAGGCAAGGTGTTGAACGCCTACATCGCGGCCGGCCCCGGGTCCGACCACGAATGCACCACGGCGGACGAGGCCCGCGAGAAGCTGCGCCGCGGCCTCTTCCTCTTCATGCGCGAGGCGACCAACGCCCACAACCTCGACGCGCTCCTTCCCGTCCTGGACGCGGCGAGCGAGCGGCGTATCGCCCTCTGCACGGACGATCGGCAGCCGCCCGACCTGCTCGACGAGGGCGGCATCGACGCAATGCTCCGGCGCGTCATCGGGGCGGGACACGATCCGGTTCGTGCGCTCCGCCTGGCGACGTTGAACCCGGCGGAGCACTTCGGGCTCGAGGATCGTGGCGCCGTGGCCCCGGGAAGGGTCGCGGACCTCGTCATCGTCGGAGACCTGCAGGCACTCGACATCCAGGAGGTCTGGGTCGCGGGCCGACCGGTCGCTGACGACGGCACGGCGCTGAGTTGGCAGCTCCCTCCCGCACCCGCCCCGCCTCAGGTCAGCATGTCCGTGTCGCTCGCCGGGGACCCCTTCGCGATTCCGACGGCGGGTGAGCGCGTGCACGTCATCGAGGCCGTCCCCGACCAGATCGTGACGGGTCGCCGTGTCGAGCGGCCCACGGTACGCGACGGACACGTCGTAGCGGACCCGGACCGCGACCTGCTCAAGATCGCCGTGGTCGAGCGTCACACCGGGAGCGGCCGCGTCGGCCTGGGGCTCGTCTCGGGGATCGGCCTCGAACGGGGAGCCATCGCGGGCAGCGTGGCGCACGATCATCACAACGTCATCGTCATCGGTGCGGACGACGTCTCGATGCGCACAGCGGTCGAGGCGGTCGCCGCCAGCGGAGGCGGCCTCGTCACCGCGAACGGGTCGGAGATCCTCGCAAGCCTGGAGCTGCCGGTGGGCGGACTCATGTCGCCGGCGCCGATCGAGGAGGTCAGACGGAGGCTGGACGGAGTGGTGGCGGCGGCCAGAGCGCTCGGATCTGGCCTTCACGATCCGTTCATGGCGATGTCGTTCCTGGGCCTCGAGGTGATCCCGACGCTCAAGATCACAGACCTCGGCCTCGTCGACGTGGAGTCGTTCGAGCGGATCGGACTGTGGGCTTGAGAGCTAGGACGGACGCGGCAGGATCCTGATCTCGCGCGGAAGCATGTACTCGGAGCCGCTCATGCGTCCCACCGGCGCCAGGGCCTCGGCATCCACGATCATGGTGCCCTCGGCCATCGGGAGCGACTCGGCGAGTCGCACGCCCACGACTTCGCCGACGACCAGGACGTTGTTGGAGGGGGACAGGTCGACCTCCTTGAACGACACGCACTCGAGCACGGCCGGACACCCGGCCACGTAGGGCGCGTCGACTCGCTCCGACACCGCGGGTCCGAGCCCGGCGAGCTCGAACTCGTCGACCTCGGGCCCCACCTCCGCGGAGGTGGCGTTCATCGCTTCGAGCAGCGGCTCGGTCACCACGTTCACGCAGAACGCGCCCCGGTCCCGGACGTTGGTGAGCGTGTCCTTGAGCGCGCCTTTGCGCTGTCCGATGGATGCCACGACGAGCATCGGCGTCCCCGAGACGGCGTTGAAGAACGAGTACGGGGCCAGATTGGCTCCCCCGTCCGCATCCCACGTCGAGATCCAACCGATGGGACGCGGGACGACCAGAGACGTGATCAGCTGGTAGCGGTCACGCCGCGAGAGCCCGCTCGGGTCGATCGACCGGACCCGATGGTCCGAGCTGTCGGGGGAGCCGATCAGCGGCCCAGCGGGACTTCGATGACCTGGCCGGCGTAGATGCGGCTGCCGTCCAGGTGGTTCACGGCCAGGAGGTCGTCCACGCTCGTTCCGTGCGACCGCGCGATCTTCCACAGCGAGTCGCCCCTCTGGACCGTGTAGGCCGAGATCTCCCCCAGGCGCTGCTGCTGCCGCTCCTCCAGCACCCTCACGTAGGCAGCGTACTCCTGCGGGAAGATCGCGACGTGGTAGTGGACCGGATGCCGCTCGCGCGTCGCCTCGAGGACGCGTTGCTTCTCGAGGCTCGTGAGCACGCCCTCGAGCCACGCCCGACAGCTGCGGTTCCTGCTGTAGCGAAGGTCGACCGCCATGCCGGTCGGGTGGACAGATCGGTCGGAGGCATTCCTCGGCTGGCGACTCGTGGGCCTCGTGAGGCTCGTCACGACCAGCTTCTCGCCGCATGCCGCGTGGTACTGGCCTCCGAGGCGCCGAACGAAGGTCGCGACCTCGGGCCGCGCGTACGGAAACGACACTTCGTTGTCGAGCACCATGTCACCGGTGGATCGCACCCGCACCAGCCAGCCCTGCTCGGCGAAGTACCGCACGCGAGCCGGCGTATCGATGTAGGTGAAGTCGTGCTGGCGGGCGATCCGGTTCTGGATGTCCAGCGAGGCCGCCGAGCCCTGCAGGCTCTGTGCGAGAAGCGGCTTCGGATGGAGCGCCGGCGTGAGCGTGAGGACGAGGAGGCCGGCGAAGATCCGGCCGAGTCTGGGGGCTGCTGATTCTCGGGGCATCGCGTGCATCAAGAGTCGGTCGTGAATTCCTCCATGGGCCCGGCGCGAGAGGCGCCAAAAGCCATGCGGCACATTAGTAAACAGATGTTTCGCACCGCACAAGAATCACGTCCGCGGCATCACCACCCGTCATTTTTTCCTAACCCGAAAGAAGGCCCGGGATCCCTACCGGAATCCCGGGCACCTCGAGCTGCCGGCGGCCGGGGCGAACACACCCCGCACTGCCCCCTCAGGCGGCGTCGTAACGGGCCGTGACCTTGTCCCAGTTGACCACGTTCCACCACGCGGCCAGATAGTCCGGGCGGCGGTTCTGGTAGTGCAGGTAATAGGCGTGCTCCCAGACGTCGACGCCCAGGATCGGGGTGAGCCCCTGGGAGATCGGAGAGTCCTGATTCGGCGTAGAGAGGACCGAGAGTCCCCCGCTTCCGTCGACACAGAGCCAGCCCCAGCCGGAACCGAACTGCCCGCCGGCCGCGCCGGTGAGCTTCTCCTTGAACGCGTCGAAGGAACCGAAGGTGCTCGAGATCTTCGAGCCGAGATCACCCGACGGCTCGCTCTGCCCGCCCGGTGTCATGATGTCCCAGAAGAGCGTGTGGTTCACGTAGCCGCCGCCGTTGTTTCGCACGGCGGTCTGGATCTCGCTCGGCAGGGCGCTCAGGTCAGAGAGCAGCTCCTCGGCCGATTGAGAGTGGAGGTTCGCGTGGCCCTCGAGGGCGGCGTTCAGCTTCTTCGTGTAGCCGGCGTGGTGCTTGTCGTGATGGATTTCCATCGTGCGCGCGTCGATGTGCGGCTCGAGCGCGTCGAATGCATATCCGAGCTCGGGAAGGTCGAAGGGATAAGCCATGTACCTCTGCTCCTGGATGTCGTCGGATGACGTGTCGGATTCGGCAATCCCGGAGCTGCCCTTGCCAGGGCCTCTACCTTGGCGAGGGAAGACCCGGGTATGGATTCTACCGGGACCCCCACGGCACAGCAAACTCTTGCGGGTCCTCACGAGGGGGTGAGGTGGGGTGAGCGAACGTCGGATTCTACTCGTCGACTGCGACGCGTTCTTCGTCCAGGTGGCGAGACTCGAGGACCCCGAGGGCGCGGGTCGCGCCCGGTGCCTCATCGTAGGCGGAACGCCCACCGGCCGCGGTGTGGTGACCTCAGCCTCGTACGAGGCCCGAGAGTTCGGCGTGCGCTCCGCCATGCCCACCGCGCAGGCCCTCCGGCTCTGTCCGGATGCCACGGTCGTCCCCGTGTCCCGCGGGGCGGTCTCGGCGAAGAGCCGGGAAGTGCGCCGGGTGCTGGAGCGGCTCGCCCCGGTCGTCCAGGCAGCCTCGGTCGACGAGTTCTACCTGGACCTGAGCGGCACCGAGCGGCTCTTCGCGAAGGAGTCCCTGGAGGACACCGCGACGCGCATCCGGGAGAAGGTTCTCGCGGAGACCGAGATCTCCGTCTCGATCGGGGGCGGCACCCGCCGCGTCATCGCGAAGCTCGCCTCCTCCAGGGCGAAGCCGGCGGGAGTGTGGATCGTGCCCCCCGGTGGCGAGCAGGACTTCCTCGACGAGCTCGACCTCGCCGAGATCCCCGGCATCGGGCCGTCCCTCGTGGCGGCGCTGGCCAAGCGAGGCCTGGTCAAGGTGCGCGACGCCGTCCAAGTGCAGCAGGAGTGGCTCGAGAAGTGGCTGGGGAGTCGGCGCGGTGCCTGGCTGTACCGACGCGTCCGCGGGCTCGACGACAGCGAGGTCGACCCCCGCGAGCGTCGGCGCTCCATCTCGGCCGAGCGCACCTTCTTCCGCGATCTCGACACGGACCGGGAGCTCGAGCGCCGGCTGCTGGAGATCAGCACCTCGGTGGGCGCCTCGCTCCGCAGGCGGTCGTACCGCGCCCGCACGATCACCGTGAAGATCCGTGACTCGGACTTCCGGACGCGCACCCGGAGTCGCACGCTCCCCGAGGCGATCGAGTCCAACGCGGCCATCCACGACCTGGCGAAGGAGCTGCTGGCCGAGCTGCGTGAGGACCGCCGCATACCGGTCCGCCTCCTCGGAGTCGGGCTGTCGAGCCTCACCACCGAGGACGGCAAGGAGCTGCAGCTGGGGCTCTTCGGCGAGCCGACGTCGGGCGAGAGCGAGCGTGACCGGAGCGTCTCGCGCGTCGTCGACCAGCTTACGGATCGGTTCGGGCGCGGAGCCGTACGGCCGGGTGGCACACTGGAGAAGGACGAGGGCTAGGGTCCCGAGTGTGACCCCCGACGACTCACCGGGGGACTCGGTGCGGCGCGGTCAACCCCGACCGCGCAGCCTCTGTCGCTTCTCGTAGTTCTCGATCCAGGGCTTCCGCCGGAAGTAGCTCTTCGTCTCCTCGACGACGACCGGCGCGAGCAGCAGCAGAGCGATCAGATTCGGCCAGATCACGATCGACAGCGCTACGTCGGCCAGATCCCAGACCACGGCCAGCGTCCCGATCGCGCCCACGAAGTGCATGATTACGAAGACGATCTTGTACGGAAGCACCCACCGATGTCCGAACAGGTAGTTCGCGCACCGGTCGCCGTAGTAGCTCCACGAGATCGCCGTAGAGATCGCGAACAGGAGCACGCCGACCACGACGATGTAGCCGCCCCAATCGCCGAGCGGGGCCAGGCCCTCGCGGAATGCGTTCGTCGTCAACGGCGCTCCGTTCTCGACCGCGTTGCCATAGAGCGACGCGTACGTCTCACCGTCCACGCCGATGGCCTCTCCACGTGCCGGCCGCACGACGCCGGTGAACGGCACGGTCTGCTCCGGATCGATGAAGAGGCTGTCCATCGGCACCTCGTGCCAGGACAGGAGCGCGGCTCCGATCCCCTGCTGGACGTGCACACCGCCGTCGAAGTCGATCGCGGGCGGAGGCGCCGTGTCCGCGTAGCGGTTCTCGGCCGTGAGCTCCGTGTAGCTGATGTCCCCGGTCGCAAGCGTGATCTCCGTCGGGTACCGCTCCAGGTTGGCGCCCGTCATGATGATGACGAGGCCGGTCATCGAGCAGATGACGAGCGTGTCGATGAACGGCCCCAGCAGCGCGACCACGCCCTCCGAGACCGGCTCGTCCGTCTGCGCGGCAGCGTGAGCGATCGGCGCGGAGCCCTGCCCGGCCTCGTTCGAGAAGAGGCCGCGCCGCACGCCCCACATGAGGGTCATGAGGAACACGCCCGCTCCGGTGCCGGCGACGCCGGCGGTCGGGTTGAAGGCCTCTCTCACGATCGTCGCGAACGCCGGCCCGACCTCGCCCAGGTTCAGCGCGATGATGAGCAGGGCGCCCGCCACGTACACGAGCGCCATCAGCGGCGCGAGGATCGAGGTCACCCGCCCGATCCGCTTGATGCCCCCGAGGATCACGCTGCCGACGATGGCGGCCGTGACGAGTCCGGTGATCCAGACCGGCAGGCCGAACTCGGTCAGCGCGGTGTCGGCGACCGTGTTGGCCTGCACGGCGTTGCCCGTAAGGAACGCCGTGAACGCGAGCATAGCGGCGAAGAAGATCGCCATCGGCTTCCAGCTCGGTCCGAGCCCACGCTCGATGTAGTACATCGGGCCGCCGGCGACGGAGCCCTCCCACTTGTGCGCACCGCCCTCCGGGTCGATGTCGCGGTACTTCATGGCCAGCGTGACCTCGGCGTACTTCGTGGCCATGCCGACGAATGCGGTCACCCACATCCAGAAGAGGGCACCGGGGCCACCCCAGTGGATGGCGATGGCCACGCCGGCGATGTTGCCGATTCCGACCGTGGCGGACAGCGCCGTGGAGAGCGCCTGGAAATGCGAGACGTCGCCCGGCTCGTCGGGGTCGTCGTACTTCCCGGACGACACCGCGAACCCGTGGACGAGGTGCCTGATCTGTACGAAGCCCGTCCGGACCGTCAGATAGAATCCGGTCCCGACGAGCAGGATCACCATGAACGGGACCTGCTCGTCGCCGACGGGAATGCCGACCGAAACCACCCAGTCGTTGAGGAAGTCGACGAGCGGTCTCAGCCACTCCATGGGCGGCCCCTAGGAAGCGGTAGGCAGGGTACGGAGGCCCGCGCGGCGGGCCTCCGCTATAGGCGTCGTTACATCACCCATCAAGCGCCGGCGAGCGCGGCCTCGCACACGTGCGCCGCGACCATGGCCGCGAGCATCTCGTGTGCACGGTTCACGATGGCGTCGAGCGAAGGCGACTCCTGGAACATCTCCTCGGCCTTCTCCCGCAGCTCGGGAATCGTGGGGAGGTGGGGCAGCGAAAGCTCGGCGAGTCGCTCCTCGACCTGGCCGCGCGCCCGTCGCGCGAGATCGGTCAGGTCCTCGACCTTGTGCGACTCGGCCCAGGCTTCCCGCACGCGCGCGGCGTAGCGCTCGACGCTGAACGAGCCGGCGAGCTCTCCCGCGACCTTCTCCAGGACCTTGCGGCCCACGGGGCGCTCGCCCTTGAGGATCGCCTCGGGCGGCTCACGCAGATCGTAGACGAGCCCCGTCCACGACAGCGCCTTCAGGATGTAGTACGTGATGTCGATCTCGTACCACTTGAAGCCCTGGCGCGTCGAGCTCTGGTAGTGGTGGTGGTTGTTGTGCCACCCCTCTCCGAACGTGATGAGCGCGAGCCAGAAGTTGTTTCGCGAGTCGTCGCCCGTGAGGTAGCGCTGCGAGCCCTTCACGTGCGCGAGCGAGTTGATGAAGAACGTGCCGTGGTAGAGCGCGACGGTGCTCCAGAAGAAGCCGACCACGAGCATCGGCCAGCCGCCCCAGAGCCACAGCGCGAACGCCAGGATGAAGGCCGGCGTGTAGGTGAACCGGTCGAGGAATCGGATCTCGGGATACTTGGTCAGATCCCGGACCGTGCCGTAGTCCGGCTTCCAGCTGGACGGATTGAAGATCCAGCCGACGTGCGAATACCAGAAGCCGTGATGCCTCGGCGAGTGCACGTCGTGCTCGGTGTCCGAGTACAGGTGGTGGTGTCGATGGATCGCCGACCACCAGACCACGCCGCGCTGGGCAGAGCTCTGGCAGAGGAAGGCGAGGAAGAACTGGCCGAGCCGGCTCGTCTTGTACGAGCGGTGGCTGAAGTACCGGTGGTAGCCGCCCGTGACCGCGAACATGCGGACCGCGTAGAGCACCACGGCGACGATGAGCGCCTGTAGGGTGACGCCGGTCCAGATGGCGCCGAGACAGGCGAGGTGAACGAGAAGAAAAGGCGTCGCGGCCGGATAGACGATGTCGTCGTGCGGCGCGTGATCGTGCGCGTGATCCACTCCCTACTCCGTGATTGATGGGGGTCTAGGACCGCGGGAGGGGCGGCTACTGCATGGGGCATTGTAACGAGCCCCATTCGGCTGCAAAAGATAATTCAAACGTCGGCCATGCTACACGGAGACTTGTGCAGTGTGCCAATATGCTCATATTTGCAAATATGCATACGTTGGCATCGCCTCCCATACTCGACCAGCTCAGCGCGCTCGGGGACGAAACCCGCACGCGTATCCTCGCGCTGCTCGAGCGCAGCGAGTTCACCGTGACCGAGCTCGCGTCCGTGTTGCAGGCGTCCCAACCCACCGTGAGCCGCCATCTGAAGACGCTCGCCTCGGAGGGGTGGGTCGAAGCGCGCGTCGATGGTCGCAACCGGCATTATCGGCTGGCTCCGGCCCTCGATGGAGCCGCGCAGGCGCTCTGGAACATCGTGCGGGGCGAGATCGCGGATGGAGGTGTCTACGCCGCCGACGCCGAGCGCGCGCGCGGTGTGCTGGAGCACAGGCGGCTACGCTCGGCCGAGTTCTTCGCCTCGGCGGCGGAGCGCTGGGACGAGACGAGGGAGAAGCTGTTCGGCTCGGCCGCCGGGCTCACCGCCCTGCTCGGGCTGCTCCACGTCGACTGGGTCGTCGCGGACCTCGGGGTCGGCACCGGCTCGCTGACCGAGACGCTCGCGCCCTTCGTGGGCCGTGTGATCGGAATCGACCGCTCGGCGGAGATGCTCGCCGCGGCCGAGCATCGGCTTCGCGACTGCGCCAACGTGGAGCTCCGCGAAGGCGAGCTGGAGCAGCTGCCCATCGGAGACGGGGAAGTCGACGTCGCCGTGCTGGCGCTCGTGCTGCACTACGTAGTCGACCCGCCGGCGGTGCTCGAGGAGGTGCATCGGGTGCTGGAGCCCGGTGGCCGCATGCTCCTCGTGGACATGAGGCTCCACGACCGCGGGCCGGCGTACGCGCAGGAGATGGGCCACGTCTGGCCCGGCTTCGAGCGCGAGCGCGTGGAAGGCTGGCTCGACGGCGCGGGCTTCGAGTCCGCGCGGGTCGTGCCTCTGCCCCCGGATCCCGAGGCGTCCGGTCCCCTGCTCTTCCTGGCGTCGGCCGTCAGAGCATAGAAACGATCAACTCAGAACCAACTACTGGAGAGGAACCACTCAGATGAGCGATACCGCCGTACTGTCCGACAAGAAGACCGCGACCGAGCGCCTGCCCTACAAGGTGAAGGATCTCGGGCTCGCGTCCTGGGGACGCAACGAGATCCGCCTCGCCGAGCAGGAGATGCCCGGCCTGATGGCGGCACGTGAGGAGTATGGACCCCAGCAGCCGCTCGCCGGCCTGAAGGTCGCGGGCTCGCTGCACATGACCATTCAGACCGCCGTGCTCATCGAGACGCTCATGGACCTGGGCGCCGACGTGCGCTGGGCATCGTGCAACATCTTCTCCACCCAGGATCACGCGGCGGCCGCGATCGCGGTCGGGCGTGACGGCACGGTCGAGGAGCCGAAGGGCGCAGCGGTCTTCGCCTGGAAGGGCGAGACCCTGGAGGAGTACTGGTGGTGCACCGACCAGATGCTCACGTGGCCGGACGGCTCCGGCCCGGACCTGCTCGTCGACGACGGCGGCGACGCCACGCTGCTGATTCACAAGGGCGCCGAGTTCGGCACGCCGGACAACATTCCTGCCTTCGATCCCGACAACGACCCTGAGGAGTGGGGCGTCATCCTGCAGCTCATCCGACGCACCCTCACCGAGGATCCGGGCAAGTGGGAGCGCATCGGTGAGAAGGTGCGCGGCGTCTCCGAGGAGACCACGACCGGCGTGCATCGCCTCTACGAGATGGAGCGCGAGGGCAAGTTGCTCTTCCCGGCGATCAACGTGAACGACTCGGTGACCAAGTCGAAGTTCGACAACCTGTACGGCTGCCGTCACTCGGTGATCGACGGCCTCAACCGCGCCACCGACGTCATGCTCTCCGGCAAGATGGCGGTCGTGGTCGGCTACGGGGACGTCGGTAAGGGATGCGCCCAGGCGCTCAAGGGTCAGGGCGCCCGCGTCGCCGTCGCCGAGATCGACCCGATCTGCGCGCTGCAGGCGGCGATGGAGGGATTCACCGTCGCCCGCATCGACGACATCATCGACCAGGCGGACGTCTTCATCACCGCGACGGGCAACCGCGACGTCATCACCGCCGACCACATGTCCCGCATGAAGGACAAGGCGATCGTCGCGAACATCGGTCACTTCGACAACGAGATCGACATGGCCGGTCTCGCCAGGATCGACGGCATCGAGAAGGCCGAGATCAAGCCGCAGTACCACGAGTGGACGTTCCCGGACGGGCACTCGGTGCTGATCCTGGCCGAGGGACGGCTGATGAACCTCGGGTGCGCCACCGGCCATCCGAGCTTCGTGATGTCGGCCAGCTTCACCAATCAGGTGCTCGCGCAGATCGAGCTCGCCACGAAGTCCGGCGAGTACGGCAACAAGGTGTACGTGCTGCCGAAGCACCTGGACGAGAAGGTCGCGCGGCTGCACCTGTCCAAGCTCAACGCTACGCTGACAGAGCTGACCGACAGGCAGGCGAAGTACATCGGGGTGCCGAAGGACGGGCCGTACAAGCCCGACTACTACCGGTACTAGTAGGACCGCTACGGGCGGGCTCGGGGGGGCAGGGCCACAGGTCCCCTCGCCGGGCCCGCCCCCTGACAAGCGGTCCTCTCCCAGAGGTAGAGTCGGCTTCTTCGGCCGGGGCTCGCCGCCGATGTTTCTCGAAGCCGGCGGGGGTTCCTCCGCTTCGCGGGTCGCTGGGCCAGGCTTTCGCGGCATGAAGGGCGGCGGCTTGGTGCCAAAGGGGGCTGGGCGGTGTATTCTGCGGTAGGAGTCTCGGAACGTGCTACAAACATCTAGGGGGAGCGGTATGAAGCGTATCATGACCTGGTCGGGATTGACGGTGTTGGCGCTGGTGGTCCTGGCGGCGCCTGCTTCGGCGCAGGCGAACGTGGCGGGGACCTGGAACATCACGATCCAGGGTCCCGAGGGGCCGGCCGAGGCACAGGCCGAGCTCGTGCAGGACGGCGCGACGTTCACGGGCACGATCTCGGTCGATCAGGCCGAGGGAGCTTCGATCGGCGACGGCGCGATCGAGGGCAACACGATCTCCTTCGTGCTCACCGTCTCCGTGCAGGGACAGAGCTTTCCGCTCGAGGTCACGGGTGAGGTGGACGGTGATTCGATCGCCGGCGAGATGTTCGTGCCCGACTTCGGGGGCTTCCCCTTCTCGGCCGAACGACAGCCGTAACGAGTTGAACGGGCCTGGGGGCCCCTCCGGCCGGTCCGGCGCTCACGCGCCGTCCATGCGGCCGGAGGGGCCTTCGCCTATCTGAACAGGAGCCGGAGCGAGAAGGCGACGATCGTCACGATCAGGACAGTCCGCACCCACTGCTGGCCCTTCAGCACCTGCAGGTGCACACCGAACTTCGCGCCGAAAAACTGCCCGACTGCCAGGGACAGGCCCGCGACCCAGCTCAGCAGGCCGGTGAACATGAAGAGCACCATGGCCAGGCCGGTGAACACCAGGATGAGCGG
>JASFUR010000035.1:0-13732 GCA_050050215.1 Gemmatimonadota bacterium | reverse complement strand
TGGCGGAGGAGGCTTCGAACATGTTGAAGGCGTTCTTCAGGGAGCGGCGGTGAGAGCGCGCCACGCGGGCGTGCTGCTCGCGTTCGCCGCGGCGGCGTGCGCACCCGTCAACACGCCCGTCCCCTCCACGCCACCCCCGGCGCCGACGGACCGGAGCGTGGGGGCGCCCGGGGAGGTCCTTCGCGACCCGTCCTCGGCGTACCGGCCGGTCCGCAGGTTCTCCGAGGTACGCGGTCTCTGGGTCGTGCGCTCGACCATGACGAGCGAGGAAGAAGTCCGGAACATGGTGGCCGACGCCGCCGCGGCCGGCGTGAACACGCTCATCGTGCAGGTCCGGGGCAGGGGAGACGCGTTCTACCGCTCCGAGCTGGAGCCGCGTGCCGAGACGATGGAGGGGCCGCCGGACTTCGATCCGCTCGCGCTCGCGATCCGCGAGGGTCACCTGCGCGGCATGGCCGTCCATGCGTGGGTCAACACGCATCTGGTATGGGGCTCGGCCACGCTGCCGAAGAGTCCCCACCACATCGTGAACGAGCACCCCGACTGGCTCGCGGTCCCCCAGTACCTGGCACGGGACCTCTACGACATGGATCCGCGGGACCCGCGCTACGTCGCGGCGCTCCGGGAGTACGCGGCCGACCGCACCGAGACGGTGGAGGGGATGTTCACCAGCCCCTCGAGCCCGGGCGTCCGGCAGCGGGTCTACGACGTGTGGATGGACCTCGTCGACCGCTACGACCTCGACGGCATCCACTTCGACTACATCCGCTACCCCTCACGCGACTTCGATTTCTCGAGAGGCGCTCTGGACAGGTTTCAGAGGTGGGTGTCTCCACGCCTGCCCGAGGCGCGCTTGCGCGAGCTTCAGCAGCTCGTGCGCCGGGACCCGCTCGCGTTCGCCAACGGGCTCCCGGACGAGTGGGACGACTTCCGCCGCGAGCAGATCACGAGCCTCGTGCGGGAAATCGACCACGCCGTGAAGGCGCGCCGGCCCGAGCTGGTGGTCTCCGCCGCGGTGATCGCGGACCAGCCGACTGCGTATGGCTACCGCTTCCAGGATTGGAAGTCGTGGCTCGCCGAGGGCATCCTCGACATCGCGGTGCCGATGGCCTACACACCGGACAACGGCACCTTCCAGGCCCAGGTGCGCTCGGCCCGCGAGGCCGCCGGAAGCCGCGGCCGCGTGTGGGCCGGGATCGGAGCGTACATGAACGGCTTCGACGGGACGCTCGAGAAGATCGACCTCGCGCGCGCCGAGGATACCGGCGGGGTGGTTCTCTTCTCGTACGACTGGGCGGCCAACGAGGGCCGCGGCAGCGCGCCCGACCCGTTCCTCGAGCGGGTGGGCCAGGAGCGCTTCGGCTCCTGATCACCGGCTAGACCGCGGGCTCTTCAGCCGGCGCTTCCTCGAACTCGGGCGGTGCGTCCTCGATGACCTCGCCCCGGAATCGCAGGAACGCATAGAGCACGACCAGCCCACCGAGGAGTGCCACCCAGACGGGCAGCCCGTACGCCGTGCCGATGTCCCCGAGCAGCATCCCGACGACAGCCACGAGCAGCGCGTAGGGGAGCTGGGTGCGCACGTGATCCACGTGGTCGCACCCCGAGGCCGCCGAGGAGAGCACCGTGGTGTCCGAGATCGGGGAGCAGTGGTCCCCGAAAATGGCGCCGGCCAGCACCGAGCTGATCGAGCCGAGCAGGATCGTGTACGTGCCGCCCTCGTCCACCGAGCCGCCGAGCGCGGCCGTGAGCGGGATCGCGAGCGGGAGGAGGATCCCCATGGTGCCCCATGAGGTCCCAGTGGCAAACGACATGGCCGCCGCCGTGGCGAAGACGAGCACCGGGATGAGGTGGAGCGCCACCCGGTCGGAGAGCAGCTGAGACAAGTACGCCGCCGTGCCGATGTCGGCGGTGACCGTGCCCAGCGCCCAGGCGAGGACCAGGATGACCATCGCGATGAGCATCGCGCGCATACCGTTCAACCAGGCCTCGACGGACTCCTGGACCGTCAGCAGGCGCTGCGCCACGGACAGGCCAATGGCGGCCAGGCAGCCCGCGAGCGCGCCCCACGCCATCGTGGTGAACGGGTCCGAGTTACCGAAGACGTCCCAGAGTCCGGCATCGGGTCCGGCGCCCGCCCGCCCGGTCGTGTAGAGGCCCGCGAGGACGACCACGACGACCGTCGCGACCGGTAGCGCCGCGTTCCACCAGCGATGCCTCACCCCGGCCTTGGCCTGGATGCCCTCTGTCGCGGTGTCCTGGAGGAGCTGCGCGTCGGGACGGTGGAGGTGACCGGCGTGCCGCGCGCGTCGCTCGGCCTCGGCCATGGGCCCGAAGTCGCGTTTCGTCAGGGCGACCATGGCGGCGAAGAAGAGGGCCAGCACGGGGTAGAACCGGTACGGGATCGTCTCGACGAAGACCGTGAGGGCGTTCAGGTCCAGCGAGGCGGCCATGTCCGGGTTCTGCTCGGCGGCGATGCTGAGACCGTCCCGAATGAGGCTGATCTCGTAGCCGACCCAGGTCGAGATGGGCACGATGGCGGCCAGTGGGGCGGCGGTGCAATCCACCAGATAGGCCAGCTTCTCACGCGAGATGCGGAGCGCATCCGTGATGGGGCGCATCGTGTTGCCGACGATGAGCGTGTTCGCGTAGTCGTCGAAGAAGACGCCCATGCCGGCCAGCCAGGTCGCCAGCTGACCGCGCCGCGCCGTGCGGGCGAACGGTCGGACCGCCTCGACGATGCCCATCGTGCCGCCGCACCTGGACATGACACCGACCATGCCGCCCAGCAGGAGCGAGAAGACGATGATGTGCGTGTGGCCGTCGGCGGTGTTCGCGATCTCCGGTATGACGAGCTGGTCGATGAGCCTCCACGTGCCGACGATAGGGTTGAAGCCCGCGATCGCGAGCGCACCCACCCACACACCGACGAACAGCGCCGAGACCACCTCGCGGAAGATGAGCGCGAGGAGGATCGCCACGAGCGGCGGGACCAGCGAGAACCAACCCGGCGTGAGGGTGGGATCGACCTCCGTGGTCGTGCCACCGACGGTCACGGTCAGGGGGAGCTCGGCGCCGGACGCCACTACCAGGCCGCCTTCGGTGACCGACTCGAAGGGTGGCACGAAGCCAGCCGAGAGCACCTCTCCCGTCCGGGTCAGGATCTCGAAGGGCGTGGGCTCGGCGCCGCCTTCGACGGTGATTTGGAAGGGGATGCCGGAGAGCACCACGTCGGGTGTGTCACCGAGCTGCTGCGCGGCCGCTCCGAGCGGGAGGGCCAGGAGGAGAGCGACCGGAGCCAGGCGGGTGAGGCGCATTCTGGAGGTGTTCCCGAGCGGATGAGGGAGAGCCCGGCGTGCAGGCCGAACGGCCAATGATGGGCAGGGCCTCGCATCCGGGACAACCCGGTCGTTGACCTCGACCCCCTCTGGCCCGAGCTTTCCGCGAATTCAGCGCCGGGAGAGCATGCCCGAGGACAACCGCATCCACTTGATGGACGAGGCCGACGTGCACCGCGAGGTCGCCCGTATGGCCCGTGAGATCGTGGAGCGAAACGGGGGCACCGACGGCCTCGTTCTGATGGGCATCCACCGCCGCGGCACGGACATCGCAGCGCTCCTCCAGAGCGAGATCGAGCGCGCGGAGGGTGTGAAGGTGCCCTTCGGGTCGATCGACATCACGCTCTACCGAGACGATCTGGGCCAGATCGGCCCGCGCCCCGTGATCGGCGAGACGGCGCTCCCGCAGGATGGCATCGACGACAAGAGCGTCGTGATCGTCGACGACGTCGCCTACACGGGCCGCACCGTGCGTGCGGCGCTCAACGAGCTGGGCGACTGGGGACGGCCCAAACGCATTCTCCTCGGCGTGCTCGTCGACCGCGGTGGGCGTGAGCTACCGATCCAGCCCGACATCACCGGCCATCGGATCGACGCGGAAGAGAACGACAGGGTCGAGGTGCTGGTGCCGGAGCTGGATGGGCGCCTCGGGGTGGATCTCGTCCACGCGGAGGAGGATGCGGCGTGAACCGAGAGACCGCGGCTCCGCTCGGTAAGGACCTGGTCGGTCTCGAACACATGTCCGCCGCGCAGCTGACCGCGATCCTGGACACCGCCGAGCCGTTCAAGGAGATCAGCGAGCGGCGCATCAAGAAGGTCCCGGTCCTGCGCGGGAAGACGATCGTGAACCTCTTCTTCGAGGCTTCGACGCGGACGCGCGTGTCCTTCGAGTTCGCGGAGAAGCGGCTGAGCGCGGACACGGTCAACATCTCGGCCAGCGGCTCCTCGGTGGTGAAGGGAGAGACGCTCGTCGACACCGCGCGCAATCTCGAAGCGATGCGCATCGACATGGTCGTGATGCGACACGGCGCGTCGGGCGCGGCCCGATTCCTCGCCGAACGCATCCCGTCGAACGTGATCAACGCGGGGGACGGCCGACACGAGCATCCCACACAAGGCCTGCTGGACCTGCTCACGATCCGCGACCACATGGGCAAGATCGAGGGGCTCAAGGTCTGCATCGTGGGCGACATCCTGCACTCGCGGGTCGCCCGGTCGAACATCTACGGGCTGCTGGCGTTGGGCGCGGAGGTCGCCGTGTGCGGGCCGCCGACGCTGCTGCCCGTCGCGACGAACGAGCTCGGCGTGCAGGTCTTCACCCACATCGAGGACGCGATCGCCTGGGCGGACGTCCTCAACGTCCTGAGACTTCAGCTCGAGCGCATGGAGGGCGGCTACGTGCCGAGCCTGCGGGAATACAACCGGATCTGGGGCGTGACCAACGCCCGCCTCGAGGCCGCCGAGCGCGACCTCCTCATTCTGCACCCTGGACCGATGAACCGCGGCGTCGAGATCGACTCCGACGTGGCCGACGGGGAGCACTCGGTGATCCTCAACCAAGTCACGAACGGCGTCGCCGTGCGCATGGCGGTGCTCTACCTCCTGGCCGGCGGCCAGCCGGAGAAGGCCGAGTCGGCGAAGCAGGGAGGCGAGGCATGAGCGGCAAGATCCTGCTGAAGGGCGGGCGCGTGGTGGACCCGAGCCAGTCGATGGACGCCACGATGGACGTGCTGCTCGCGCGCGAGACGGTGGCTCAGATCGACGAGTCGATCGAGCCACCCGAGGACGCACGCGTCGTCGATTGCTCGGGCCTGGTCGTCGCGCCGGGGCTCATCGACGTGCACGTGCACCTCAGGGAGCCCGGCGAGGAGCACAAGGAGACGATCGCGACCGGGGCCGCGGCCGCCGCGGCCGGAGGCTTCACCGCGATCTGCGCGATGCCCAACACCGACCCGCCCATCGACGATCCGGCCGCCGTCGGATTCGTGGCCGCGGAGGGCCGAAGGGCCGGCCACGCGAGGGTATATCCCGTGGGATGCATCTCGCAGGGCCGTGTCGGTGGGCGCCTGGCGCTGGTCGGCGAGATGGTCGAGGAGGGGGCCGTCGCCATCACAGACGACGGAAGCCCCGTCATGGATTCGGGGCTCATGCGGCTCGCGCTCGACTACGCCAAGGCGTTCGGCATTCCCGTGGCGGACCATCCCGAGGATCTCGGCCTCTCTGCGAACGGACACATGAACGAGGGTCTGGTCTCGACCAGGCTGGGCCTGCCGGGCAAGCCGAACGCGTCGGAGGACATCCACATCGTGCGGGACCTCCTCCTGGCCGAGCTGACCGGCGGGCACATCCACCTGCAGCACGTGTCGACGCGGTTCGGGGTCGAGGCGATCCGACAGGGCAAGGAGCGGGGCGTGCACGTGACCGCCGAGGCCTCGCCGCATCATCTCGTGCTGACCGAAGAGGCCGTGGACGGATACCGGACCGAGGCGAAGATGAACCCGCCGCTCCGGACACAGGCCGACGTCGACGCGGTGAGGGAGGGCCTGGCCGATGGTACGTTGGACACGATCGCCACGGACCACGCGCCGCACCACTACGACGAGAAGGAAGCCGCCTTCGCCGAGGCGCCCAACGGCATCATCGGGCTGGAGACCTCGCTGGGGGTCATCCTGACCCGCGTGGTCGGCGAGGGCGTGATCGATCTGCCCACGATGGTCGAGCGCATGAGCTGTCAGCCGGCGCGCGCCTTCAACCTGCCCGGTGGGACGCTCGCCACGGGAAGCCCGGCGGACGTCACGGTCTTCGACCCGGACGCCGAGTGGACCGTGGATGCGAAGGCGTTTCGCTCCAAGAGCCGGAACACGCCGTTCGCGGGGTGGGAGCTACGAGGGCGGCCACACCTGACGATTGTCGGGGGCCGCGTCGTCTTCGAGCTCGACGCCTGAGTCGGGAAGCCGACTCGGGGTGCTGCCGATACTGCGGGAAGGGAACGAGCTAGCCGAGCGCCTGCACGTGCTTCGTGAGCCCGCTCTTGATCCGGGCGACACGGTTGGGGTGGACCAGGCGACGCGTCGCCGCGCGGTCCAGCAGGGCCACGGCCTCACGCAGCCGCTCCGTACCGACATCGGCAGCCGTTGCCTCGCGCACACGCTTGATGGCGGTGCGGATGCGGGCACGCTCGGACCGGTTACGGACCCGGGCGTTGGCGCTCAGCTTCATGCGCTTCTTGGCGCTCTTGATGTTCGGCATCGATTCTCTCTGGTGCTGTGCTACTCGGCTGCGAAGCACGGAAACCTAGAAGAGACGGGCAAGTCGATCAACGGGCCGGTACGTCGGGACGGCTCCAGGGGATAGATTACTCCGCTATGGTATCGGTCCAAACCTTCCTCGTCGTCGCGGTGCTCATCGCGTCCGTGGTCGTGCACGAGGTCGCGCACGCCTGGCAAGCTCGTCGCGAAGGCGACGACACCGCGGAGCGTCTCGGGCGCATCACGCTCAACCCGCTTCCGCACCTCGACCCGATCGGCTCGGTCATCCTGCCGCTCCTGCTGGCCTGGAGCGGGGGCATCATCTTCGGCTGG
Source organism: Gemmatimonadota bacterium (assembly GCA_050050215.1). Classification (GTDB taxonomy): domain Bacteria; phylum Gemmatimonadota; class Gemmatimonadetes; order Longimicrobiales; family Gaopeijiaceae; genus UBA2982. The sequence goes on along the minus strand of JASFUR010000035.1, from coordinate 6,813 downwards.
GCCAAGCCCGTCCCCGTGAACCCGGCCAACTACCGGAACTACGTGGCTGGCGACATCCGCGTGTCCCTGGCCGGCATCGCGTCGAACCTCATGCTGGCCGCGCTCGCCACGCTCCTCTCGGGGATCGTGCTGAAGGTCCTGGGCCCCGGGGCGTTCGGTGGCTACATCATGAGCGTGCTGAGCTACGCGATCTTCATCAATCTCATCCTGGCGTTCTTCAACCTCATCCCCATCCCACCGCTCGACGGCTCGCACGTGCTCGCGCACATGCTTCCGGCCGGGGCGGCTCAGTCCTACCGGGAGCTCGGCCGCTACGGGTTGGTCCTCGTGATGCTGTTCGTCTTTCTGGCTCCGAGCGCGCTGAACTTCCTGCTCACGCCCGTCTACTTCCTGCAGGGCCTGGCCGACCAGTTCATCCGCCTGTGGATCTGACCGTCACCACGCCCGAGCGCGAGGGTTTCTTCCTCGTCGAGATCGACCGGTTCCAGGGACCGCTCGATCTGCTCCTGCATCTGATCCGGACGCAGGACATCGACGTCTTCGACATCCCCATCGCGAAAATCACGGACCAGTTCCTCGGAGCCATCAAGGGGCTCGATCCGACGGATCTCGACGGGGCCGGCGAGTTCCTCGAGATGGCTGCGACGCTCATCCGCATCAAGGCGCAGATGCTCCTGCCGCGCCCGGTCGAGGAAGAGGACGAAGATCCCCGGGCCGAGCTCGTGCGCCGGCTGCTGGAGTACGAGCAGGTCCGCGAGATCACGCTGCGCCTGCGCGCCGCCGAGGCGGACCGCGCCCGGCGCTCCGGGAAGGGGTACATTCCTCCGCGCCCGAGGAAGAGCGTGCAGGAGCTCCCGCTCGAGACGACGTGGGACGAGGTCTTCGAGGCCGCCCTCGGCGTCGAGATGCCTCCGCCTCGCCGCGTCGATCATCGCGTGACGACTCGGCCGGTGACCATGGAGGAGAAGTCCATCATGATCCTGGCGCGGCTGAAGACGAGCGCCAAGGTCCGGTTCAACGAGCTACTCGAAGACTTCAAGGAGCGATCGCACGGCGTGATGACCTTCCTCGCGGGCCTCGAGCTGACCCGGAGACGAGTGCTCTTCCTGCGGCAGGCACGTCCGTTCACCGACCTCTGGCTCTACCGAAGGGACGACGCGCCCGAGGACGGGGAGGAGGAGGCGCTCCACACCGTGTCGTCCGGCGACGAGGCCGACGAGGGAGTCGCGGAATGAACGTCCAGCAGATCGTGGAGGCGGTGCTCTTCGCCTCCGACGCTCCGCTCACCGCGGGGGACATCGCGCGGGCCGACGAGTCGCTCGACGAAGATCAGGTCGAGGAGGCGATCGGGTTCCTGCGGGCCGAGTACGACGACGCGGCACGCTCCTTCCAGCTCGTGGAGCTCGCCGAGGGCTATCAGGTGCTGACGCGGCCGGAGTTCGCGCCGTACCTGGAGCGCTTCGACAACGTGCCGCGCTCGTCACGCCTCTCCGGCCCCGCGCTGGAGACGCTGGCGATCGTGGCGTACCGTCAACCGATCGGGCGACTCGAGATGGAGTACGTGCGGGGTGTGGGCGTGTCCGGCGTCGTGCGCACGCTGCAGGAGAGGAATCTCATCGAAGTCGTCGGTCGGGCCGAGGGACTGGGTCGTCCGCTCCTGTACGGCACCACGCAGCACTTCCTCGAGCACTTCGGGTTCCGCTCGCTCGAGGACCTGCCGCGACCGGAGGAGCTGCCGATCATCCTCAGGGAGCGGGTCCCGCTCGGAATGGACGACGACGTCGTGCCGGAGGAGAACGGCGAGGGACGGGACTCCAAGGATCCAGCGCAGGGCCACCTCGAGCTGGCGGGTGGCGCGTTGCGCGACGGCGAGGAGGGTGAGGAGGACGGCGAGACGGGGCCGGCGAGCGAGGCCGTGCCGGAGACGCCGACGCCCGAAGAGGCCCAGGACGAGGGAGTCTCCGCCGAGGCGTGGGGCGCCTCCGACGAGGCGGCCGAGGAGTGGGCGGCGTCGGAGGAGGCCGGTGCGGAGGGAGTCGAGGACGAGGCCGCCGACGAGGAAGGGGCCGAAGAGCCCAGGCCGTGAGCGAAGGGGTCCGCCTCCAGAAGTTCATCTCCCGGTCCGGGCGCGCCTCCCGGCGCGAGGCCGAGCGGATGATGCGGGCCGGCCGCGTACGCGTGAACGGAGCGGTCGCGTCCGAGATGGGCACGCGGGTGGTGCCGGGTCGCGACAGCGTCGAGATCGACGGCGAGCCGGTGACGATCCCCGCGGTCCGCTGGATCGCGTTCCACAAGCCCGTCGGCGTGCTCACGACACGGCGGGATCCGCACGGGGGCAAGACCGTCTACGACGTGCTCCCGGACGACTGCGGGGGGCTCCGCTACGTCGGACGCCTCGACAAGGATGCGCATGGCCTGATCCTGTTCACGAACGACGGTGAGGCCGCCCACAGGATCCAACACCCCAGCGGGGAGTTCGAGCGCCACTACGAGGTCGAGGTCGCGGGAACCGTCGACGCCTCCGCCATATCTCGGCTCCTGGGCGGAGTCGAGTTGGAGGACGGGTCGGCCCGGGCGCTCCGGGCCGAGATCCTCGAGGCGGGGCCGGTGGTCTCCCGGGTGGCGGTGGTCCTCGCGGAGGGGCGCAAGCGGGAGGTGCGCCGGATGATGAGCGCCGTGGGGCATCCGGTGCTCGAGCTGTGCAGGACGCGCTACGGGCCGGTCGCCCTGGGAGACCTCGATCCGGGTGCCTGGAGGGAGCTCACGGAGGCCGAGCTGAGGGAGTTGCGGTCGGCGTAGGTTCGGAGTGACCGGTGCCGAACCGTCGCTGGAGCGACGTGCTCTGCCGTATCGAGGGATGTCAGCTTCGAGCCAGCGTGGTCGTTCTATTGTGCGGATGGATCACGCAGTGTCCGACCGGATGGTCTACATGCCCAGGCTTCTTCACCGACTGGTTTTTCCGCTCCTGGCGCTCGCTGCCGTCCTCGGCACGGCCTGCTCCGGTGCGACCGACATCGAATCCCAGCTGGAGCTCGGGCTGAGTCTGGACCGGACGAGCGCGGCCGTTGGTGACACGGTCGTGTTCACTGCCACCGCCTACAACCCCACGAGGGAGCGCATTCAGGTGGGACTCGAGTGTGGCCCCCCCCTGGACGTCGTGCTGACGACCCCGAGCGGGACCGTCGTGTCTCTGCTGACGAGCGTGCACGGTGGCGCCTTCACCTGCGAGCTGACCGAGGCGCATTTCGCCGATCCGGGAGAGACGGAGCGTGTCGTCGTCGCGTGGCCGGTGGTGGGCGAGACGGGCGTGTACACCGCCGTCGCCCGTAGGAGATGCGGAGCGGATCCAGGGTCCCTCTGCATGCAGAGCGAGCGAGAGACGTTGGGCGTCCATTGAGCCCAGTGGAACCGAGTGGTGCCTAGTGGTAGGACGTCCGCGCCTTCCACGTCTCCCGGTGGAAGAGCAGCAGGACCGTGTAGATCTCCAGGCGCCCCACGAGCATGAGGAAGCTCATCACGAAGAGCGCCGGGCTCGAGAGCCACCCGTAGTGATTGGTGGGGCCGAGGTCGCCGAATCCCGGTCCGACGTTGCCGACCGTGGCGATGCTCCCGCCGATGGCCGTGAGGGGCTCGAGGCCCGTGAGCGCGAGGAGCATGGCGCCCACGAGGCAGAGCAGGAGGTATAGGATCACGAAGCCGACCACGTTGGCGAGCACGTCCTCTCGCACGGCCTGCCGTCCGATCCTCGTCAGCAGGATCGCGCGGGGATGCAGGTGCTTCCTGATCTCGTTGGCCGTCTGCTTGAGGATGAGCAGGACGCGCATCGCCTTGATGCCGCCGCCGGTCGACCCCGCCATGCCGCCGACGAAGAAGAGCGAGAAGAGGACCATCTGGGCGGCCGGAGCCCACAACGCGTAGTCCGCGCTCACGAACCCGGTCGTCGTGGTGATGGAGACGGCCTGGAAGACGCTGTCGCGGAGCGCCGGCTCGAACGCGTCGTAGCCTCCCGACATCAGGTTCATCCCGAGGATCGCCGCGGACGCGACGAGCAGCACGAAGGTGAAGAAGCGCCACTCGTGATCGCTGAAATAGACCGGCTTGCCGCTCACCGCCCGGAAGTGCAGCGAGAAGTTGATGCCGGCGAAGTACATGAAGACGATCGCGACCCAGTGGATGTACGCCGAGTCGAACGCGGCCATGGACGCGTTCTTGGTGCTGAAGCCGCCGGTGGCGAGCGTCGCGAACGCGTGGTTCACCGCGTCGAAGAGGTCCATGCCGCCGAACATGAAGAGCACGACCTCGGCCGCCGTGAGACCGACGTACACGAGCCAGAGCAGCTTGGCCGTCTGCGCGATGCGCGGGCGCAGCCTCTCGGGCGTGGGCCCGGGCACCTCCGCGCGAAAGAGCTGCATGCCACCGACGCCGAGGAAGGGCAGCACGGCGATGACGAGGACGATGATCCCCATCCCGCCGATCCAGTGCGTCAGCGAGCGCCAGAACAGGATGCCGTGCGGGAGCGACTCGATCTCGGAGAAGACCGTCGCGCCCGTGGTGGTGAAGCCGGACATCGCCTCGAACAGGGCCGCAACCGGTGAGTCGAGGACGCCAGAGAACAGATAGGGCAGGGCGCCGAAGACAGCGACGGCCGCCCACGAGAACGAGACGATCGCGAAACCCTCGCGCGAGGTCAGCTCGTCCTTATCGTGCGGACTCCGTGTGAACCAGTAGGTGGCCCCCGAGACGACGAGAGTGACGATGCCGGACAGGACGAACGCGAGCACGTCGCCCTCGTCGCGGAAGAAGGCCGCGACCCCTGCGGTGCCGAACATCGCGAAGGCGATGAAGATCTGGAGCAGCCCGACGACGTTGAAGACATGGCGGAGCAGCATCAGGCGAAGAGCTTCTCGACCTCGGGAATCGCGTCGGGCATTGCGAAGACGATCACGTCGTCGCCCGGCAGGAGCACGTCCTGGCCGGTCGGCAGGATGATCTGGTCCCCGCGCAGGATCGTTCCCACCACACCATGCTCGGGGAAGTGCACGTCACCCAACGCCTGGTGCGCGATGCGAGAGTGCGCCTCGACCGCGAACTCGATTGCTTCCGCATCGATGCCCGTGAGCGTGGCGATCGTCATCACGCGCCCGCGGCGCACGTACCGCAGGATCGCGTTCACCGCCGAGATCCGCGGGCTCACGCTCGCGTCGATGCCGACCCGTGGGACGAGCTGCAGATATTCGAACTTGTGGACCAGGCTGATGACGTTGTTCGCGCCGGCCTGCTTGGCGAGCAGGCTGGAGAGCAAGTTGGTCTCGTCGTTGCCCGTGGCCGCGACGAAGCCGTCGACGCCGCTCACGCCCTCCATCTCGAGCAGCTCCAGGTCGGTCGCGTCCGCGTGCAGCACGAGCGAGCGGGGCAGGTGCTCGGCGAGCTCCAAGCAGTGGCGCCGGTCGCGATCCAGGATCGTGCACTCGATGCCGTGGTCCTCGAGCAGCTCGGCGAGGAAGAGGCCCTCCGCGCTCCCTCCGGCGATCATCACACGGCGGAGGTGGAAGCGATCGTAGCCCGCGAGCGGGGGGACGTCCGGGATCTCCGAGGTGGGCGCGAGCAGGTAGATGTGGTCGTCGGCCTCGATGGTGGACTCGGCCGTAGGGATCTGCGTCTCGCCGTTCCTGCGGATCGCGGCCGTCACGTAGTGGTAGCCCCCGGCCAGCTCTTCCGCGCGGAGGTTGGCGATCTTCCGGCCCGCAACCGGTGCGCCCTCCTTCACCTTCATTCCGATGAGCTGGACACGGCCGTCCGCGAAGTCGGCCACGTCGGTGAACGCCGGCGTCTTCAGGAGCTGGAACGTCTCCCGCGCGCACTCGCGCTCGGGATTGACCATCAGGTCGATGCCCATCTGCTCACGCGAGAGCACCGAACCCCGGGTGTAGTACTCCGGGTTCGAGATGCGTGCGACCGTGTAGTCCACGCCGAGGCGTTTCGCCGCCATGCACGCGATCAGATTGACCTCGTCGCGGCTCGTCACGGCCAGGAGCATACGGGCGCTCTTCACGCCGGCCTTCTCCAGGATCGAGAGCGAAGCTCCGTTTCCTACCACCGTGAGCACGTCGAGCTGCTGCGACGCGAAGTCCGCCCGCTCCGGGTCGGACTCGATGATCACCACGTCCTGGTTCTCTCGGGAGAGGCGCTCCGCGAGGTGGAATCCGACCTCTCCGGCGCCAAGCACGACCACTCTCATGGGGAGGCTCTTCGGGGGAGGGTCACAGCCGCGTCGGTGCGCCTTCCCGGCGAGGGACGGCGCGGAACGTCTGGAAGGTAGCGCGGGCGCGGCCGAGGTCTAGGGATCGCGGGGTCCCGGCATGCCCGTCACCCGACTATACTCTCCCGCGTAGGGCCCGTAGCTCAGTTGGTTAGAGCAGCCGACTCATAATCGGTAGGTCCCAGGTTCGAGCCCTGGCGGGCCCATTGGGGAAGTGGCTGGGACGTAAGGAGTTGGGCGAGCGTGGAGAACGCTCGCTGAACCGACGTCGGGCCGATTGTGCCACGATTGTGCCGTCGGCTTGAGCGGAAGCGGACGCTCACGCCTGCTTCGCCTCGTCCAGGGGGACGACTCCGCTGGTCGTCGCTTGCCCTGAGTGGAGGCTGGCCAGTTTTCCGACGCCTTCCTCCAACGCGGCAGAGTCCGCGATTGCATAGCGGCGATAGACGCTCTCGGTCCGGTGGCCGCTGAGCTTCATCGCAACCGACCGAGATACCCCCGCCCGCTCCATGTTTCGGACGGCAGAGCGTCTCAGGTCGTGGAACCACGCGTCG
>JASFUR010000034.1:0-13826 GCA_050050215.1 Gemmatimonadota bacterium | reverse complement strand
GCGGGCTTCGGTACCGCGGACGAGACGAATCAGCGGTTCCGCTACCTGCTCGAACAGGGCCAGACGGGGCTCTCGGCGGCGTTCGATCTCCCGACTCAGATGGGGTACGACTCCGACGCGGCGATGGCCGCCGGCGAGGTGGGCCGTGTCGGAGTCGCCATCGACTCGCTGGACGACATGCGGCGCCTGTTCGACGGCATTCCGCTCGAGGCGGTGTCGACGTCCATGACGATCAACGCCACGGCGCCGATCCTCCTGGCGCTCTACGTCGCGCTCGGGGACGAGCAGGGCGTACCGAGGGAACGGCTCGCCGGCACGGTCCAGAACGACGTGCTGAAGGAGTACATCGCGCGCGGCACGTACATCTATCCGGTCGAGCCGAGCCTCCGGCTCGTCACCGACGTCATCGAGTTCGCCTCCCGGGAGGTGCCGCGCTGGAATCCGATCTCGATCTCGGGATACCACATCCGGGAGGCGGGCTCCACGGCGCCGCAGGAGGTAGGCTTCACGCTGGCGAACGGCCTCGAGTACGTGTCCCGGGCGCTCGACCTCGACCTCGACATCGAAGCGTTCGCTCCACGGCTGTCGTTCTTCTTCGCGGCGCACAACGACCTGCTCGAGGAGGTCGCCAAGTTCCGCGCGGCACGCAGCCTTTGGGCGACCCTCCTGCGTGAGCGCTACGGCGCCTCGGACCGCTCCTGCCAACTCCGCTTCCACACCCAGACCGGCGGGTCGACGCTGACGGCCCAGCAGCCGCTGAACAACGTCGTGCGTGTCGCCGTGCAGGCGCTGGCCGCCACGCTGGGCGGCACGCAGTCGCTGCACACCAACGGGTACGACGAGGCGTTGTCCCTGCCGTCGGAGGGCGCCGCCAAGCTGGCGCTACGCACCCAGCAGATCCTCGCCGACGAGTCGGGTGTCACCCGCACCGCCGACCCCCTGGGAGGCTCGTACTACGTCGAGGCGCTCACGCGCGAGATCGAGCACAGGGCGAGGGGCGAGATCGAGGAGATCGAGGCGCTCGGAGGGGCGGCCAAGGCGATCGGGCACATGCAGGACCGTATCCAGGAGGCCGCGTACCGCTTCCAGATGGAGATCGAGTCCGGCGAGCGCCCGGTCGTCGGCGTGAACGTGAACGTCGAGGACGAGCCGACGCCCGAGCTCGGCCAGCCCGACTACTCGGCGCTGGAGCGTGCCCAGGTCGGGCGCGTCGAGGACGTGAGGGACGGTCGGGACAACCGCGTGGCCCGGGCCGCCCTCGACCGGATCCGCGAGGTGGCCCGGTCGAGCGAGAACCTCCTGCCGCCCATGATCGAAGCCGTGAAGGCCGACGTCACCCTGGGCGAGATCAGCGATACGCTACGCGAGGAATGGGGCACGTTCGACGGCTAGGCCCCGCCCGAGGAACGGCCGCGGGCCCGGAAGGGGACCGATTCCTACCACCGGGTCCCGGCCCTGGTTAGCTTCCGAGGCTCCAAAACCCTCGAAAGCCGCCGGTTCGCACGACCATGCCGACGTACGACTACCAGTGCTCCAAAGGCCATCGGTTCGAGGTCTTCCAGAAGATGACCGACGAGCCCGTCGCCGAGTGCCCGGAATGTGGCGCTCCGGCCACCAGGCTGATCTCAGGTGGGGCGGGATTCCTCTTCAAAGGAGAGGGGTTCTACATCACCGACTATCGCTCCGAGGAGTACAAGAAGAAGGCCTCGCAGGAGAGTGGCTCCTCCTCCGACAAGCCGTCGGAGAGCAAGGGCTCCAAGGGATCCGCCAAGAAGGACGGAGGCTCCTCCGGCGGCTCCAGCTCCACGGATTCGTAGGCATGGCCCAGGAAGAGATCCGGCGCGCGCTGGAGGCTGTCCTCGAGGACCTCGGCCAGAGTGCCGACGACATCCACCTCGAGCGGCCCCGGGACCCGTCACACGGGGACCTCTCGACCAACGTCGCCATGACGCTGGCCGGCCGGCTGAAGCGCCCTCCCCGGCAGATCGCCGAGGACATCGCCCAGCGTCTGGACCTCGGAGCCGCGGGGGTGGAATCGGTCGACGTCGCCGGACCGGGCTTCTTGAACTTCCGGCTGACGTCGGGCGCCGTCGCTTCGGTGCTGGACGACATCCTGCGTGGAGACGAGGCCTACGGGAAGAGTGAGGCCGGGCAGAACCGGCCCGTGATGGTCGAGTTCGTCTCCGCCAACCCGACCGGGCCCCTGCACCTGGGGCACGGGCGCCAGGCGGCGCTCGGAGACGGCATCGCCTCCCTGCTCGACTGGACCGGATGGAAGGTCCACCGCGAGTACTACTACAACGACGCCGGTCGCCAGATGGACCTGCTCGCTCTGAGCGTGCGCTCGCGCTACCGCGAGCATCTGGGGCACCACGAGCCCCTGCCGCCGGACGGATACCGGGGGGACTACGTCGGCGAGGTCGCCCAGGAGCTGGCCGACGAGATCGGGGACCGCTTCCTGGAGGACGACTCCTCGGAGGCGCTCGACGAGATCCGGCACTTCGCGGTGAAGATCCTGCGCGACGAGCAGGACCGGGACCTCAGCGACTTCCGGGTCCATTTCGACGAGTACTTCCTCGAGTCGTCGCTTTACGCAGACGGGCTCGTAGACGCGACCGTCGAGGCGCTTCGGGCCACCGGGCTCGTGTACGAGCACGAAGGCGCGACCTGGCTCCGCACCACGGAATTCGGAGACCAGAAGGATCGCGTCATGATCCGTGGCAACGGGCAGCCGACGTACTTCCTGCCCGACGTGGCCTACCACAAGAACAAGTGGGACCGTGGCTTCCACCGTGTCATCAACGTGCAGGGCTCCGACCACCACGGCACCGTGGCACGTGTGAAGAGCGGGCTGCAGGCGCTCGGCCTTCCCGAGGACTTCCCGGAGTACGTGCTCCATCAGATGGTGAGAGTCGAGCGGGACGGCCAGGAGGTGAAGTTCTCCAAGCGGGCCGGCTCCGGCGTGACGCTCCGAGAGCTCTACGAGGAGGTCGGCGTCGACGTGGCACGCTACTTCTTCCAGATGAGGAAGCCGGACGCGCAGCTGCTCTTCGACATCGACATGGCGCTCGATCAGTCGGACAAGAACCCGGTCTACAAGGTCCAGTACGCCCACGCTCGCATGTGCTCGATCTTCGCGAAGGCCGGTGTGGCGGAAGATGAGCTGAACGAGGAGCCGCCCGACGTGTCGGTGCTCGAAGCCGAGCTCGAGCGCGATCTCCTGAAGCGCCTGGGCGAGTTTCCCACCACGGTCGAGCGCGCTGCCGTGCACGCCTCACCGCACGTGCTGTGCGACTACCTCGAGCAGACCGCGGGGGCGGCCAACGCCTGGTACCACTCCGGCAACCCGACCCGCAGCCCCGAGCTCGCCGTCCTGGTCGACGACCCCGTGCTGCGGGGCGCGCGGCTGGCGTTGGCACGAGCGGTGCAGATCGTGCTCCGCAACGGTCTGACCGTCCTCGGAATCACCGCTCCGAAGCGGATGATCCGTGAGGCGGAGTGACCCCCTGGCCAAACCGAGACTTCAACCCCCCATCCATGTCGATTCTTTGCGTAGGTAGCGTTGCCCTCGATTCCGTCGAGACCCCGTTCGGAAAGGCCGATCGCGTCGTGGGCGGCTCGGCCGTCTACTTCACCGCCGCGGCCAGCCTCTTCTCGTCCGTCCGGGTCGTGGGCGTGGTCGGCGGTGACTACCCGCTGGGGGAGCTCGACTTCCTGCGTGAGCGGGGCGCCGACCTGTCCGGCATCGAGCAGCGGGAGGGCGAGAGCTTCTTTTGGGCCGGGAAGTACCACTTCGACCTGAACACGCGGGACACGCTCGAGACGAAGCTCGGCGTCTTCGCCGACTTCGAGCCGAAGATCCCGGAGGAGTTCCGCAGCGCCCGCTACGTCTTCCTGGGCAACATCGATCCGGTGCTGCAGCACGACGTGCTCGACCAGGTCGAATCGCCGGACGTCGTGGCGTGCGACACGATGAATTTCTGGATCGAGGGCAGCCGCGAGGCGCTCCTCGACCTGCTCGGCCGTGTCCGCATCCTCATCGTGAACGACGAGGAGGTTCGTGAGCTCGCCGATGAGGCCAACCTCCTCAAGGCCGCGCGCTGGGTCCAGGAGCGGGGTCCCGAGATCGTCGTGGTGAAGAAGGGCGAGCACGGCGCCATCCTGTTCGCCGACGACTGGCTCTTCTTCGTGCCCGGCTTCCCGCTCGAGGAGGTCTACGACCCGACCGGGGCGGGGGACGCCTTCGCGGGCGGCTTCGTGGGGTACCTGGCGAACCGCGATTCCCTGGATCCCAGCGACCTGCGTCGGGCGATGGTCTACGGCTCGGTCATGGGGTCGTTCGCGGTGGAGCGGTTCAGCGTGAACCGGCTCGTCGAGCTGCCGTTCGCGGATGTCGAGCAGCGTATGGTCTCCTTTCGCGACATTACTGCGTTCGAAACCCACGTGGCGGCGGCGGAGCATGTCTGACGGGCTGAGCTACCGGGACGCCGGCGTAGACCTGGAGGTCGCCGAACGGGCGAAGGAGGGACTCAAGTCCCTCGTGGCCTCGACGCGCGACGAGAACACGCTCTCGGAGCTCGGAGCGTTCGGCGGCCTGTACGCCGTCCCGCCCGACATGGACGCGCCGGTGCTCGTCTCCAGCGCGGATGGCGTGGGCACGAAGCTCAAAGTCGCCTTCGCGGCCCACCGCCACGACACGGTCGGCCAGTGTCTGGTCAATCACTGCGTCAACGACATCCTCGTGCAGGGCGCGCGACCGCTCTTCTTCCTGGACTATCTCGCGACCGGCGACATGGACGAGCACGTGGTCCAGGAGATCGTCCGGGGCGTGGCCACGGCTTGCAAGGAGAACTGCTGCGCGCTGCTCGGTGGGGAGACCGCCGAGATGCCGGGCTTCTATCCGGCCGGCGAATACGACCTGGCGGGCTTCGTCGTGGGCGCCGTCGAGCGCGAGAACGTGCTCGACGGATCGAGGATCCGAGAGGGGGACCTGCTCGTCGGCCTGGCGTCGACCGGCCTGCACACGAACGGCTACACGCTGGCCCGCAAGATCGTCTTCGACGTGATGGGGCTCGGAGCGGACGACGAGCTGCCCGGCACGGGGCGCTCGGTCGCCGACGAGCTCCTCGCGGTTCACCGGAGCTACCTGGGCATCCTGCGAGAGCCGCTCGAAGCCGGGGCGGTGCACGGGCTGGCGCACGTGACCGGTGGCGGCATCCCCGGAAACCTGCCGCGTGTGCTTCCGCAGGGGCTGGGAGCGGTCGTCGACCGGTCCGCCTGGGAGGTTCCGGCGGTCTTTCGCGTTCTTCAGGAAGCCGGGAAGGTGGCCACCGAGGAGATGGACCGGGTCTTCAACATGGGCGTCGGGATGATCGCGGTCGTGGACGAGGACGGTGCCGAGGCGGTGAGGGCGGCCGCGGACCAACGGGACGTCGAGGCGTGGACCATCGGCTCGATCGAGGCGGGCGAGGGGGTCCGGTACCGGTGAGGCGTGCCGCGGGCCTTTCGGCGGTCTTCCTGGCGCTGGCCGCGTCCTGGGCCGGGCTCTCCGCGCAGACGCCGGCCGAGCGGGCCGCATCGTGCGTGTCGGCCGGGGGTGACGCGGCGTCGTGCGCGGCCGGAGTCGTTGCGGCCCGCCAGGTCGCTACCCAGTTGGGCGTGATGGCGAGTCCCGGAAGCGAGATTCCCGGTGAGGGCTCCACGCTCGGGCGACGCCTCGGTGGGATGCCGCGCGTCGCCGCCTGGGTCCGCGGGGGCCTCGACAGGTTCGCGTATCCGGCGCCGGCGGACCCCGACGGCGGGGAGGACGAGTCCACGACGACGCCTTCGTTGCAGGCCGGGCTCGGACTCGGCGTCTTCGACGGCTTCCAGCTCCTACCCACCGTGGGAGGTGTTCTGTCGCTGGACGTCATCGGGCACGCCAGCTTCCTCTTCCTCTCCGAAGGCTCGGGTTTCGACGGAAATGCCAACGTGTACTCCGTGGCGGCACGGGTCGGCCTGCTGCGTGAATCGTTCACGCTCCCCGGTGTCTCCGTCTCCATGGCCCGACGGTTCTCCTCCGTGGTGGGTCTCGGCAGCACCGCCGACGGGGACGCGCTGGAGCTGGTCACGGATCCCTCCGTCAACTCGCTGAGGGTGACGGTCAGCAAGGACCTTTTCGCCTTCGGCGTCCTGGCCGGAATGGGCTGGGACGACTACTCGTCCGACACGGCGCTGCGCGTGTCCGACGGCGGGACCGGCTTCGCCTTGTCGGACGGCCCGATCGAGGGGTCGCGGAAGCTCTATTTCGCGAGCGTGACGAAGCAGCTCGGCATCCTGGCCTGGATGACCATCGAGGGTGGCTGGGCGAGCGGCCTCGACCCCGTGGCCGGCTACTCCGGCGGCTTCGATCCCGAAGGGAGCACGCTCTTCGGGAGCGTCTCCGTCCTGCTCAAGCTCTGAGGCGGCGAGAGGCTCCCCCCATGGCCGGATCCGAGATCTCCGCACGCGACGCTGCCCACCTCGAACGAGCGCTCGAGCTGGGACGACGGGGGTGGGGGCAGGTGCATCCCAACCCGCTCGTAGGATGCGTCATCGTCCAGGGCGACGAGACCGTCGGGGAGGGCCATCACGCGCTCTTCGGCGGGCCGCACGCCGAGGTCGCGGCATTGGAGGCCGCCAAGGACCGGGCGGAGGGGGCCACGGTCTACGTCAGCCTCGAGCCGTGCAGCCATCACGGCAAGACTCCGCCCTGCGCGGAGGCGCTGATCGAGGCGGGCGTGCGGCGGGTGGTCTTCGGGGCTCGCGAGCCGGGGAGCCGCCCGGGCGGCGGTGCCGAGGTTCTGCGACGCGGGGGTGTCGAGGTGGTGGGTCCCGTCTTCTCCGACCAGCGTGGCCGCGCGGAGAACCCGGGTCACTTCCACACCGCTCGTCATGGCACTCCCTTCCTGGCGCTCAAGCTCGCCATGAGCCTCGATGGGCGCATCGCCGCCCGGCCCGGTGAGCGAACGAACGTCACGGGCACGGAGGCCCAGAGGGAGAGCCACCGCCTGCGGACGGGCTTCGATGCCGTGATGGTAGGATCGGGGACGGTTCGGGCGGACGACCCCCGGTTGACCCCGCGCCTCGTCCCCCCCGGCCGGGAGATGCCGAGCCGGATCCTCCTCGACGCCGAGGGTGACCTGCCGTCGGACGCCGCCGTCTTCGAGGACCGGGAGCGGGCTCCTGTGCACGTCTTCGTCTCCTCGGACGTGTCCGAGGCCGCGATGGAGCGGCTGGAGGAGGCCGGAGCGCACGTGCATCCGGTACGAGCCACCGAGGACGGGCTCGACCTCGGCCACGTGCTCTCCGTCTGCTGGGAGATCGGGATCCAGTCGATCCTGTGCGAGGGGGGCGCCCGCCTCGCGGCCTCGCTTCTGCAGGAACGGCTGGCGCAGCGCCTCTACTTGTTCGTGGCTCCGGTCACGTTCGGGTCCGAAGGCGTCACCGCCTTCCTTCCGGATGCGGGGGAGCTGTCCTGGGACGATTTCGTGCCGGCCATGGAGCCCGAGCTCTTCGGGAGGGACACGCTCATCGTGCTCGACCGCCAGGAGTCCGACGGCTGATGTTCACGGGCATCGTCGAGGCTGTCGGCATCATCCGGGACGTCGAGGACCGCCAGTCGACGCGGCGCTTCCAGGTCGAGGCTCCGGGACTCGTTCCCGAGCTGAGCCCGGGGGACTCGGTCGCCGTCGACGGCGCCTGCCTGACCGTGGTGGAGCTGGGCGAGGACCGATTCGGTGTCGACGTCATCGGCACGACGCTGCAGCGGACCATCGCCGGAACGTATGTCGAAGGCACCGGGGTGAACCTCGAGCGAGCCTTGAGAATCGACCAGGGGATCGACGGCCATCTCGTTCAAGGACATATAGATGGCATTGGACAGCTCGTGCAGTGTATCATGGAAGGAGAGTTCTGGCTCATGGATGTCGGGCTCCCGGCCGACGTGGCCGCGCTGACCGTCGCGCGCGGCTCGGTGGCCATCAACGGAGTGAGCCTGACCGTGGCCGAGGAGCTCGGAGACGACGTCTTCCGGATCGGTCTCATTCCATACACCCACGAGCACACGAACCTGGGTCGACTGGCCGACGGCGCCCCCGTGAACGTCGAGGGGGACCTGATCGGGAAGTACGTGGGTAAGGTCCTCGCCGAACGCGCGGGGAAGTGATCTTCCGGGCCCATGACGCGAACGGGCTCATACGCGAGGATGATTTCATGAAGTTCGATCGAGTCGAGGACGCCATCGCGGCGATCCGCAACGGTGAGATGGTCATCGTCGCGGACGACGAGGACCGGGAGAACGAGGGCGACCTGGTGATGGCTGCCGAGGCCGTCACGGCCGACCACATCAACTTCATGACCAAGTTCGGGCGCGGGTTGATCTGCGTCGCGCTCACCCCGGAGCGGGCCGACGATCTCGATCTGCCCCCGATGACGGACAAGAACACCGACCCTCAGGGCACGGCGTTCACCGTGGCCGTGGACGCGCACCGACGCTTCGGCGTGACGACCGGCATCAGCGCGCACGATCGCGCCAAGACGATCCAGATCCTGCTCGACCCTGAGACGATCCCGACGGATTTGCGGCGTCCCGGTCACATCTTCCCGCTCCGTGCGAAGCCGGGGGGCGTCCTTCGACGCGTCGGTCAGACCGAGGCCTCGGTGGACCTCGCCCGACTCGCGGGCTTCCAGGCGGCGGGCGTCATCTGTGAGATCCTGCAGGACGACGGGACGATGGCCCGTCGCCCGCAGCTCGAGGCGTTCGCCAGGGAGCACGACCTGCGCTTCATCACCGTCGCGCAGCTCGTGGCGTACCGCCTGACGAAGACCCGCATCATCGAGCGGGTCGCGGAGGCCAGCCTGCCCACCGCGTACGGCGACTTTCGCGTCATCGCATACCAGAGCGTGCTGGACGGTCGGGAGCACGTCGCGCTCATGAAAGGCGAGCTCGAGGGCAAGGCGAACGTGCTCGTTCGCATGCACTCGGAGTGCATGACGGGTGACGTTTTCGCCTCGAAGCGCTGCGACTGCGGGGAGCAGCTCGCGGCCGCCATGGGCCGTATCGAGGAAGAGGGCCAGGGCGCGATCGTCTATCTGCGCCAGGAAGGGCGCGGCATCGGGCTCGCGAACAAGCTCAAGGCCTACACCCTCCAGGACCAGGGCATGGACACGGTCGAGGCCAACGAGAAGCTCGGCTTCAAGCCGGACCTGCGCGACTATGGCATCGGCGCCCAGATCCTGCTCGACCTGGGTCTCCACTCGATTCGTCTGCTCACCAACAACCCTCGCAAGATCGTCGGACTCGACGGCTACGACATCGAGGTGACGGGCCGTGAGCCTCTGCTCGTGGAGCCCGGCGAGCACAACGAGCGCTACCTCGCCACCAAGCGATCCAAGCTGGGACACATCCTTTGAGCTCGGAGGGGTCCCCCGCGTCCCGTCCGCGGGGCGCCACGGAAGCCGCGGGGCTGCGCATCGCGATCATCGCGGCGCGCTTCAACGCCCAGGTCACGGATCGGCTCGTCGACGGCGCCCTGAAGGCGCTGACGAGCCATGGGGCGCACGAGGCGGACATCGAGACGTGGCGCGTTCCCGGGGCCTGGGAGCTTCCGCAGGCGGCCGCACGCGCCGTGCGGGCCGGTCGCTACAACGCGATCGTCACGCTCGGGTGCGTCATCCGCGGAGAGACGCCGCATTTCGACTACGTGTGTCAGGAGGCTTCTCTGGGACTCGGGGCCGTGGCGCGCAGCGCGACGATTCCTCTCGCCTTCGGCGTTTTGACCACCGACGACCTGGCTCAGGCGCTCGCCCGTGCCGGAGACGGGCCCGACAACAAGGGGTACGAGGCCGCCATGGCCGTGCTCGAGATGGTCTCCGTCTTCCGCGGTCTGGGGGCCGATTGACCGAAGGCGCGCGGCTCCCACGCAGCGAGCGGCTGGATCGCAGCCGCGCACGCGCCTGGATCCTCCAGGTTCACTACCGGTGGGAGAGCGAGGCGGGCGAGGGCACGCTGCTGGACGCGCTCGAGGAGACCATCGACACGCGGCGCGTCGCACGGCGGCGCATTCCGTACATCCGTGAGGTCCTGGGCCTCATGGACGAGCACCTCGCGGAGATCGATTCCGCGCTGCGCCGATCTCTGGAGAACTGGCGCCTGGACCGCCTGGCTGCAATGGATCGCGCGGTGCTCCGCATCGGGGCGACCGAGCTCATGTACGTGGAGGAGGTCCCGCCCAAGGTCGCGATCCAGGAGGCGATCCACCTGGCGGAGGCGTACGGCGGGGACGAGTCGCCGAGCTTCGTCAACGGCGTGCTCGACGCGCTCTACAAGCGAGCCGCGGCCGGCGCGTGACGGCGGACGGGGGCGGGGGGCGTCGCCTTGGCATCCTCGTCATGAACTGGCTCGATCGTGAGAACCCCCGCGCGGGCGGGGCCGAGACGCATCTGCACGAGGTCTTCGGGAGGCTCGCGTCCCGTGGGCACCACGTAACCGCCCTGGTCTCCGGATGGCGGGGCTGCGCACGACGGGCCCGGCTCGACGGCATCGACGTGCACCGGTCCGGCGGGCGTCACTCCTTCTCTCTGACCGCCCCGCTCCACTACCGCCGCGTGCTGGCTGGTCGGGGATTCGACGTCGTGGTCGAGGACCTGAACAAGGTCCCGCTCTTCAGCCCCCTCTGGATCGACGCGCCGGTCGTGCTCCTCACGCATCACCTGTTCGGCGAGACGGCATTCCAGGCCGCCCCGTTCCCGGTCGCGCTCGCGACGGTCGCGCTGGAGCGCCCCATCCCGGCCGTCTACCGTGGCTGCCCGGAGATCGCGGTGTCCGAGAGCACGCGCGAGGACCTGATCCGCCGGGGGCTGCCGGCCGACCGCATATCGGTCATCCCGAACGGAATCGATATCGACCTCTTCACCCCGCGACCGGAGGTACGAGCCGACCGCCCGACGCTCGTCTTTCTCGGCAGGCTGAAGGAATACAAGCGGGTCGACCTGGTCATCGACGCCGTCCACGTGCTGGCGGACCGGGGCGTCGACGTCGACCTCCTCATCGCGGGCGAGGGAGAGCAGCGCGAGGCGCTACGGGTGCGGGCGGAGCGGCACGGCCTCGCCGACCGGGTGCGGCTGCTGGGATTTCTGGACGAGGACGAGAAGGTCGAGGTGCTACGGCGGGCCTGGATCCACGTCCTGACCTCCCCCAAGGAGGGGTGGGGGATCTCGAACATCGAGGCGGGCGCCTGCGGCACGCCGAGCGTGGTCAGCGACTCCCCGGGGCTCCGGGAGTCGGTCCTCGACGGTCGTACGGGCCTGCTGGTGCCCCATGGCGACGTGGCCGCCCTGGCCGACGCCATCGAGCGTCTGGTGACCGACGAGCAGCTGCGCGGGGCGATGGGACGGCACGCCCGCGAGCACGCCGAATCGCTCTCCTGGGACGCGACCACCGACGCCTTCGAGGAGTACCTGATCCGGGTGGTTGAGGGGCCTCGCCCGGACTAGCTTCAATGACGCACCACGTACGCAGTCGCACACGATGAAAAGAGAGAACGACTTGAGAGTACAGATCGCTACTCGACACTGTGATGTGCCGAGCGACGTCCTCGAGAAGACCGAGGAGCTGGTCGCCGGCCTCTCGAAATACTCGCCCAGAGCCTCGTCCGCCGAGGTCGTCTACACGGAGGAGAAGCTCACGAAGGGCGCAGAGATCATCATGCACATCGACGGTGGAGCGCCGTTGGTCTCGAAGGGCGAAGGCGGTGAGTTCCGCGCGGCCCTCGACCAGAGCATGGACAGGATGAGCCGCCAGCTGCGCCGGCAGAGGGAGCGCCGGACCGACCACAAGGCTCCGCCTCTGGGGGAGGGGGTCGCGGAGGGATGAGCCCTCCGGCCCCACCCGAGCACCTTCGGTCGAATCGTGCCTGAGCGAGCCCCCCAGACGATCTCGGTCCAGGATCTGCTGGACGCGCGAGGCGACGTCTTGGAGCTGGAGGTGCTCACCTCCGGGGTGAGCCTCGAGAGCGTCACGGACGACGCCGACGTCACCTCGCCGGGGCTCGCCCTCGCGGGCCATACCAGTCGGGTCCCGAGCGGCCGCATGTGGGTGTTCGGGGAGACCGAGATGACCTACATCGCCTCGCTGGACGAGGACGACGCTCGGGGGCGCCTGGGTGCGCTCTTCGCCTTTGGCGTTCCGGCGGCGTTCGTGACGAAGGGCCAAGAGGTTCCGGACTACTTCCTCGAAGTAGCGAGCGACCACGGGGTGCCCGTCCTGCGTTCTTCCAAGAGCACGAAGGACTTCTACAGACGGCTGAAACCCTACCTCGAGGTCGCGCTCGCCCCGTCTACCACGCTCCACGGATCCCTGGCCGACGTGTACGGCATCGGCGTCCTCTTCATGGGGGACAGCGGCGTGGGCAAGAGCGAGTGCGTCCTGGATCTGGTCGAGCGGGGGCACCGGCTGGTCGCCGACGATCTCGTGCTCGTCACCAAGGAGGGCAACGAGCTGCTCATCGGCCGGGGGCACGAGCTCCAGAAGCACCACATGGAGATCCGGGGCATCGGCATCATCGACGTCCAGGGGCTCTTCGGCGTACGCTCGATCCGACAACAGAAGCGCATCGAGGTCATCGTCAACCTGGAGATCTGGGATCAGCACCGCGCCTATTCGAGGACCGGCCTCGATCGGGAGCACGAGGAGATCCTGGGCGTACGGATCCCCAAGGTCACGGTGCCGCTCAACCCGGGGAAGAACATCACGGTGATCGCCGAGGTGGTAGCCATGAGCCACCTGCTGCGTTACACGGGGGTGGAATCCGCGGAGGCCTTCGACCGCCGGTTGCGGCAGTATCTGGAACAGGATCATGAGTGAAGCCGGCCCCATACGCGGAATCGTGGTCGGGCACGGCGACATGCCCCAAGGGCTCGTCGACGCAGTCCGACACATCGCCGGCCAGGCCGCCGACGGTCTGGTGGCGATCAGCAACGAAGGCAAGGCACCCGACCAGCTCGCGACCGAGCTGACCGAGGCGGCCGGCACGGGTCCAGCCATCGTGTTCGCCGATCTGCGGGCCGGGAGCTGCGGGATCGCCGCGGCCTACTCGTGCAAGAACCGGGACCGACGTGCGGTCATCTGCGGCGTGAACCTGCCCATGCTGCTGGATTTCGTCTTTCATCGAGATGTGGAGCTTTCCGAGTTGGTCCCGAGGCTCATCGAGAAAGGGCGGGCCGCGATCGCGGCGGCCCCGCGCTGACCTTGTCCATCGTCCTCTATCGGGTCGACGAGCGGTTGATCCACGGTCAGGTGGTCATCGGGTGGGGCAACGAGCTCCGGCCAGGCCGCTACGTGGTCGTGGACGACGAGCTCGCCGGGAGCGAGTGGGAGCAGGATCTCTACCGCCTGGGTGCGGCCGCGGCGGACGTGGTCTTCGTCACGGTGGACGATGCCCGGAGCCGTCTACCCGGGTGGAGGGCCGACGACGTGAAGACGATCCTGCTCACCCGTGACACGTCCACGATGAGGCGGCTCGCGAAGGGTGGTCTGATGGAGGGCGAGCCCGTGAACCTGGGCGGTCTGCGGCACGGACCGGGTCGCGTCGAGGTGCTGACGTACCTGCACCTCAACGACGACGACGTGAAGGACCTCGAAGCGATGGCGGAACAGGGCGTGAAGGTGACGGCTCGCGACCTGCCCGACGCCCACAAGGTGCCCCTCGAGACGCTGGCCAAGAGCCGATGGAAATAGTCCAGGTCAGCCTGCTCGGAGGGCTGTTGGCGCTCGACGGCACGTCGGTCGGCCAGTTCATGTTCTCGCG